>CAYMND010000181.1:0-6183 GCA_964391685.1 uncultured Clostridia bacterium
CAAGACGGTTCTGCTGTGTTTTCAGCTGATGCAGCATTTTCTGCTGATGCAGCCAATTGAGGACGCGATTCGCTCCGGGTCCTTCCGGGAATTCAGTCCGATGCTGACCGTCAAGATTTCACTGCATCTCGACAAGCCGATCAACCTGTTTGGTTATCTGGATGCTTCGGAGTTTGTCGAAAAGTTCGAACATTCGTTTTCTCCCTATCGAACGGAACGAATTGAATGGATATCGAAGCAGATTGACGGTGACTTTGCCGTCCAGACTGTGAACCTGATTCTATGGAACGCCGGGGCGAAGACCCGGGTTTACTACAAACTGGTCTTCTTCCTGAACCGGGAGGACGGGCAATGGCGTCTGTACCATCTGCGCGGACTGGCCATGTAACCGGAGTCCTGCGACTGTTGACGGCGACAGCAGTCCTGCTGTTTCTCGGTTTTTCGTTTCTCCCTTTCGGAAAAGGCTTGTCGGAAGATGATTTACTTAAGCTGCTGACTGACGATGTTGTCCGTATACAGGCGGATGTGACGAAATTCTTCTTGGATATTGAAAGAGATGTTTTGGCGAGGGGAAGGCGTTTCGCCGACAGAGGTGAATGCGAAATCCGGTTCGCTGACGAAGTCTTCTTCAGGCTTGAGCAGGGGGTGATAAAGGAGTATTGCGGAGAGACGAGTTATTGGAAAGAACATGCCGGTCCGCCTGAGAGTTGGGCTTTCCACGAACACCGCGGTGGACTGTATTATCTTTCGAGACTGAGCGATGATCTCTATTATTGCCGTTATCTCTGGCAAATCAACGATCCCGAGCATCCGTTGTTCTCTTTTTCTGTGCCACGTCTATCCGTTTCTCTGGACCTGAACCAGGATTCACATTTTCAAGCTGAGGCGGTACAGAAGGATAAAGAAACGCTTTCGATGATTTTCCCCCTGAATGTCCATCCGGTACAGGAATTGTCCATCCATTTGTCTCTCAACCCGGCTTCCGTGGCCAATAGCAGGAATCCTCGAGGGAACCGGCTGGGCATGTGGCTGGCATTGGCTGTGATGGCTGTTTTCTTCATCCTGCGGTGGATGTATCCAAATGCTGTATTGTATGACTGGCAGGGAGTCCTGGAGGAGTGGTCATTGCTTCTGGTCCTGGCGGGTCTGTTATCGTCGTATTGGCAAATCAGCCTGATCTTTACTCTGGCTCTCCTCTCGGGCCTGTTTCGAACCTTGCTGTTTTTCGGTAGAAATGGACTCCTGTATGCGAAATTCTGGGCAATTCCCGCGTCGTTCCTTTTCATTTTTTCCTTCAGGTTTTTCCACAGCCTGGTAAAGGCAGCCTCATTCCCCAGCGATCGCTTTTCCATGCAACCGGGCTTTTTGGTTTTGATGCTCTGCGGAGCGGTCATGACGGCCATCCCGGTCTACCTGGTTCAGTTTGACCTGCTGCTGAAAAAGACCAGGAACAGGGTCATCTACCTGATCCTGCTGTCGCCTGTCGTTTTTCTGCAATCCGGGTTGAAACCGTTTTGGCTTTCTGCAGCCGCATTGCTGCTGATGGCAGTCAACCTGATCAGCGAAAAAAGAGTCAGAGTGATATTTATCAATATCCCGCTGATCGCCATAATACTGCAGAGCATTATTCTGATTGCAGGTGAAAGGGAGAAGCGGGACTACATTGAGGACAATCTCAGCGCCATTTTTCTGAACCAGGACAATTACGCCAAATCCATTGCCCGGGAGATGGTCCATGAGATCAATTCATCCCTGACTGATTTACGTATCCTGTTTTATCCCGATGAGAATCAGATTGATCTGGCGTTTCTCTGGGAACAGAGCCTGGCAGCCAAGGAAAACCTGCCGTCGGGCATTTTTGTCTGCAACAGCAAGGGGCAGGTGATCCGTCATGTGGCGCACCTGATTCCATATATAGATCTGGAATTACCCCAGGAGTCTCTGTTCCCATTCTGGGCCATAAGCCAGACCAGCGCAAGTTTATATGGACGGCCGATATCGGTGGCCTTTGCAGCAATTCTGGTCTACGACGGCGGGCAGCTTCTCGGCACAATCTACATTCAAGTTCTCAATATATCGAGTCTGCTGCATCAGGACATTTCGGAACGGAACATATTTGCTCTCAACCCGAAAATTTCCGGCAATGAGATCGGATTTTTCCGGGTGGATGACCAGGGCAGGTTGGCGGATAATCCTTTTCATGTCAGTTTTCCGGAAGAGGCTCTGGCCAATGCCCGGAGGCCCGAATGGTTGAACCTGGTCACCGAGAACGGCTTGATAACCTGCTATCGGTTTCCTTACGGTGATTCGGAAACCATATATCTTTTCTTTGCCAGGAGTACCTTCATAACCATCAGTGCTGAATGGATCAAGCTGATGCTGGTGTACGGCATTTTCGGACTGTTCCTCATGGGGCTCAGCCCTTTGAAACAACTGATCCTGAGATATTATCGGACCTTTTCCTTCAAGGTACTTCTGTTTCTGCTTTTGCTGACCCTGGGATCGGCTTTGGTGCTGGCTCTGAATTCGTTTAATTTCTACCGTACGGCCAGCGGACGCAATCGTGAAGTGTTCTGGTACGAACAAGGGCGGGTCGCCCAGAACATGACCATCAACTTCCTGGAAACCAGTGGCGGAATCGATACGGAATCGTTGATCCTGCTGGGCCAACTGCTCAATGGAGAAATATCGGTCTATCGGAACGGAAGGCTGATAGACTCTTCCAATTATCGCCGGATTGTTACCGGGGAAATACCGGTCCTGATGAACAGCCGAATCAAACAACAGCTGATCGGAGGTGCCGAGGGCGTGATACTGGACCGAAGTCGGGACGACAACCACATATATTACAGAGTGAACAATCTGGTCTACATGCTGGAACTGGGCGGCAACTGGCGCCTGCGACTTTTTGAGAGAGACAATTACACCGATTTCATGATCAATATCCTTTTTCTCATCTTTCTGATCGGCAGCTGGATTGTTTTTTTTGTACGCAATCATATTGTCAGCCCCATAACGGTACTCAACACGGCGATGGCCGAAGTGGAGAAGGGCAACCTGATGCAGCTTCCGCAAACGCCGAGAGAATCCGAAATCAAACAGCTGTTCACCGGTTTCAACGCCATGGTTTCAGGTGTTGCGGAACAGCAGCGTTCCGTTTCGGATCTTTCCCGGATGAGAACCTTGGTGAAAATGGGACGACGTGTGGCTCATGAAGTCAAGAATCCGTTGACACCGATAAAATTGTCAGCGGAACAGATCCAACGGGCGCTGCAGGATCGCCAGCCAGGTCATGAAGAGATCATACGCAAAGCGCTGCAGTTCATCATCGAGGAAACTGATCACTTGAAGCGTGTATCTTACGGATTTTTGGATTTGTCGAAAATGGACACTTTGGAACGGGAAGAGTTCGATATCGTGGAATTACTCGGACAGGAGATCTTTGCGTTCCGGCAGATGGCGCCCCGGATCCGGTTCAAACTGGAAAGTCAGCTGGAACGACTGGTTGTCAATCTGGATCGGTTGAAAGTGAAACAGGTTTTTAAAAATCTGATCCAGAATGCCGTCGATGCGGTTGGCGATATGGCTGGTGAAATCCGTATCGGTGTTGAGATTCCGAACGCTGAATCGGGTGTTCTCAGACTTTGGGTCGGTGATGATGGAGTCGGCATGGAAGAGGAATTGAAGAAACAGCTGTTTGAGGAGAATTTCTCTCTCAAGGACAACGGTTTCGGCATCGGACTGTTCATCGTCAAACGGATTGTCGATCTGCATGGTGGTCGAATATGGGTGGACAGTGCACCCGGGAAGGGTACGGTGATCCGGATGGAGTTTCCGAAGGAATGAAAACTGAAAAAAACCGCCCTTTGCATAGAGGGGACAATGTCGGTGTTTTGGTAGCCTCTTCACCCATCGGAGCCGTGTATATGGAGAAGGGACATCGGGAACTCATCCGTTTGGGGCTCGGCTTCATCGATGAAAAGGACGCTCTCTACGGCTGTCATTATATGAGTAGGGAGCCTCAGGAGCGGGCGGAAGCTTTGATCGATTTTTTCAACGACAGCAGGATCGGAGCCGTTTGGCTGGCACGGGGAGGGTACGGGGCCAATCTGATGCTGCCCTGCCTTGACCGGATGGATACACCTGAAAGGCGGCTCCCGGTTCTCGGTTCTTCCGACGGCTGTTACCTGTTGTGGTACCTGTTGGAACGCTGGAGAACCCCTGTTTTTCTGGCTCCGATGATCTACGCCACCATGACCTGTGAAGCCGGGTACGATGCGGTCAGTCTGAACTGGGCACTTTTCGGCGAAGGGGAACCACCTCGTGTTCCGGGTAAATCGTCGATGGATTTTCGATGTCATGGGAAGCTTCACGGGGGATGCCTTTCGATGCTGACATCGCTGCTCTCTACCCCCTTCATGCCACGGCTTTCCGGGACTTTGCTGATTGTTGAGGATGTCGGAGAAAGACCCTACCGTCTGGAACGGATGATCTGGCAGTTGATTGTCAGTGGCTGTCTGGAGGGGGTCAAGGCCATTCTGTTCGGTCAGTTCCCCTCCTGTTTCAAGGATGAGGGAGAAAAGAAACATTTCCTTGGGCGCATGACCGAGATGCTGCAGCCGTTGAACATCCCATGGGCATTCGATTTTCCCCTGGGACATGCAAGGCTGTTGGTAACAGTTCCTCTTGGAGTCGATGCGGAATTATGTGCGGGAAACGGCAGGGCCGAACTGATTGTCGTCGATTGAAATCCAGCCTGCTCATTGACACGTTTTTTCCGGGCAAGTACAGAAAAGCGATGTGAACGGTCAGGGCTGCTTTTTTTCACTTTCGAAAAGATGACCATAAAAGTGTCGGATCAACGATTCCGGGATTTTGTCGGCGGGGTATGAGGAATGAACCTGCACCAGCACCCATTTTCCGGTTCTCTTTTCCAAAACACCGGTTTTCAGTGCATTTTCGACACAGAATTCCTGACCTTTATATTCTCCGCAGTCGTCGAAATTACAGGAAAACCAGGCTACATCACCAGATTTCGAGAAAATGATCCTGAAATCCCTGTATTCCGTTCGAGTGGCTTTGAAATCAGGAGAACGGAATTTTTCGGCGTTGTTCATAAACGCTTTCTTACCGATGATGGTGTTTCGAGAAAACAGGAAATGACTGAAAATGGTTTCGTCATCGGCCCATATAGATTCAAGCCGGTTGTAGTCCTTGGTTTTTGCCCAGCCCAGCGAGTCGGTGATAACCTGTTTCACAATCTCATATTCAGGATTCGAAGCGTTTTCCTGTTGTGCCGGTAGAGGAAAACCTGCAGCTGCTGCAACAAAGAGCAATACGGTTATCATCAGGATCTTCATGTAGTTCTCCTTCCTGTAAGAAGAGTAATCAAGGAAGAAAAGACTGTCAATGATCCGAAAAATTGAATGGTTTCGGGTGATGTGACAACGAGATGGAAGAAAACAAGCCGGTGACGAATGCTGCTTTGGATGAAGTATAGGGGAGCACTCGGTCACCCCTATACTATTTGTTTTACCTGACCGGCAGGAGAAGGGGTTTCTGCGTCATCTCCCAGGTTCCGCTTCCTTTACAGGGCTCCGGTGAGTCTACCTCTTCCCAGGTACCTTTCCCATACCATTTACCCAGATTGAAGCAGAGTGTTCCCTGGAATTTCAGTGTCAGACCGGATGGAGTGAGAAAACTGCCGTTGAGGATACAGCAATTTCGTGGTCCTTTGGACAGGGTCCCTTTCCAATGGTTGACCAGGCCGGAAGAGTCGGTGATGGTTCCGCTCACATTTGCTCCACAATTGATTTGCTTGATGACCATGGTGAAATTTTCTTTTTCAGGGGGCGGACAGTTGGGACGGGATGTATTGATTTGAGAGCCCGTGTAGGTGCCGGCGACACAACAGAGCTTTTTCTCCTTGGCTGCAAGCGGCAGGCCGAACAACATGGCGGACAGGAAACCGACCACCATCCACTGAAACCATAATTTTCTCGGATTTTTCATCGATTCCTCCTTGTTCACTTGAATTCAAATCGATTACAGCAAAAAAAGTGCCAGGAGCTGTTCAAGGCTGGAAAGAGCGAAGTTGATGTAAATGTCTGATATGAAAGAATAATTTTCAGATACAAGTTCACCTGCCGGTAAACCTGAATATGGACTGTCCGAAAATGATTC
>CAYMND010000182.1:0-6174 GCA_964391685.1 uncultured Clostridia bacterium
CAGCCAGGGCGTCGCTTTCGTCGTCGGAAACGTCCTTGACCCGAGGGCCCAGAAGCAAAGACAAACCGTTTCGCACCTGCTCCTTGTCGGCATTACCGTACCCGGTGACCGCCATTTTAATGGTTCTGGGCGGATAAGAGCTGAACGGAATGCCATGCTGAATCAGCAAGGTCATCACCAACCCCCGTATCCTGGCCAGTACTTCGACAGTTTTGACATTCTTTCCCAGATAGCCGTCCTCGATGGCCGCAGAATCGACTCGA
Source organism: uncultured Clostridia bacterium (assembly GCA_964391685.1). Classification (GTDB taxonomy): domain Bacteria; phylum Acidobacteriota; class Aminicenantia; order UBA2199; family UBA2199; genus CAYMND01. The sequence continues at coordinate 264 of CAYMND010000182.1, forward strand.
CACTCATGAAGAAAAGCGTCCAGTCTTTCGACCAGCAGACGCATCCGTTCGATCAGATCCCCGCCTCCCAGGTTGATGGATTCCGACATCCTGTACCGAGGGCTGTTGCCGTTCGTTTCCAGTACGGACAATCCAAAAAGCTGAGATCCCGGGTCGATCCCCAAAATAATCATGCCCCGTCAGTATTATTCTTCCTGGAAGTTTTCATCGATGTCGGCGTTAGACCAGACATTCTGCGTGTCATCGAGTTCTTCCAGTTTTTCGAGAAGCTTCAGCGTCTGCTCGGCATGCTTTCCTTCGAGATGAATTGTATTGTTGGGGATCATGGATATTTCGGAAGAAAACGGTTCGATGCCGGCCTTCTTGATGGCGTCGTTGACCGTGATCAGATCGTCGGGCGAGGTGATGACTTCGTAGCTGTCGTCCTCCGTCTTCATGTCTTCGGCACCCGCTTCCAGAACGAGTTCCATCAACGCATCTTCGGAAATGGCCTCTTTCTCCACCAGGATCAGCCCCTTGCGGGAGAACATCCACCCGACACAGCCCGATTCTCCCAGATTTCCGTTGTATTTACTAAATGTATGCCGGACTTCGGAAACCGTACGGTTCTTGTTGTCGCTGAGCGTCTCGACAATAATGGCGACTCCGCCGGGTCCGTACCCTTCGTACCGGTTTTCCTCGTAATTGACACCCTCAAGCTCCCCGGTACCCCTCATGATCGCTTTCTTGATGTTGTCGCTCGGCATGTTCACGGATTTTGCGCCATCTATGGCATGCCGCAGTCGGGCATTGCTTTCCGGATCGCCGCCTCCCATCCGAGCAGCGATAGTGATTTCCTTGATGAAGCGGGTGAACATCTTGCCCCGCTTGGCATCAATGGCCGCTTTCTTGTGTTTAATTGAATGCCATTTTGAGTGACCGCTCATGACCATTCTCCTTTAATTTGAAACATATTTATTATAGATAATCTTTCAGGACGTTGTAAACACACAGTTCACCGCACATGGAGCAGGCGTTGCTCTGACTGTGCCGCTTGCTGCGCACGGCGCGGAATCGTTCGGGATCGATACAGATATTCTCCTGTTCCTTCCAGTCCAATGATTTCCGGGCCTGGGCCATTCTCCGATCCCAATCGATGGCTCCGGGAACTCCCTTGGCGATATCGGCCACATGGGCGGCGATTCTGGAAGCGATGATGCCTTCCTTCACATCCTGGGGATCCGGCAGGCCCAGGTGCTCGGTGGGGGTGACGTAACAGAGAAAATCGGCACCTGCGGAAGCAGCGATGGCGCCTCCCATTGCCGAAGTGATGTGATCGTACCCCGGAGCGATATCGGTCAGTATCGGCCCCAGAACGTAGAACGGCGCGTCGTGACAGACGACTTTCTGTAGTTTGATGTTGACTTCGACCTGATGGATCGGCAGATGTCCCGGGCCTTCCACCATAACCTGCACACCGGCTTCCCGGGCACGCATCACCAGTTCACCGAGGGTGAGAAGTTCCTCGAGCTGCCCCCAGTCGGTGCCGTCCACCAGAGCGCCGGGCCTAAGGCCGTCTCCGAGAGACAATGTCACATCATACTCTCCGGCGATCTCCAGTATGCGATCGTAGTATTCGTAGAAAGGATTCTCCCTTTGGTTGTGCAGCATCCAGCCGGTGGTCAGCGACCCGCCGCGGGAAACGATACCGGCCGTCCTTTTCTGGCGGATGATCTTTTCCACCGCCCGCCGGGTCAGCCCGCAGTGAATGGTCATATAGTCGACGCCATCCTCCGCCTGCATGCGGATGGTTTCCAGCATGGCTTCCGGAGTCATTTCCACAAAAGTCTTTCCCTGACGGACCTGGTCCTTGACCATCTGGTAGACGGGGACGTTACCGAAAGGCAGGGTGCAGGCTCCCAGCAATTTCCTGCGAATTTCGTTGATATCGCCTCCGGTGCTCAGATCCATAACGGTGTCGGCCTGGTACTCGATGACCATGGCCAGCTTTTTCAGTTCGTCCTCGAGACTGGAAAAATCGGAAGAAGTTCCGATATTGGCATTGACTTTGGTTCTCAGAGATTTTCCGATTCCGATGGGCTTCAATATTCCATGATTCCGGTTGGCCGGTATCACCACCACCCCATCGGCAACTGCACTCAGGAGTTTCTGCGGATCAACGCCCTCTGTTTCCGCTACGGTTCGCATCTGGGGGGTCAGGACGCCTTTTCGGGCGCTTTCCAGTTGGGTCATTGTCACCTCACGACGCCCATGGTATCCTAAATGGCGCTTCAAATCAAGGGTTGAAAGCGCCCGGCGCCTGTGTTAATATCTCAACTTCGCCGGGGTGGCGGAATTGGCAGACGCAAGAGACTTAAAATCTCTCGACCCTTGCGGTCGTACGGGTTCGATTCCCGTCCCCGGCATGATTGCGATCCCTTTGAAAATGATTCGAATACCTGTTTTGTCCAAATCGGTGAAAAATTGTTCAAATCGTTCATGTATCTTCATCCGCTGGTCTACGAGGTCGGAATTCAATTTCTCTACTGGGGTGCGTTGAAACACCTGACGCCTCTGATCGGAGAAAACAAATCGCTGTTCGAACCCGCCTGCGGATACGGCCGGATCCGGAAATATCTGCCGCAGGACTGTTCATACAAAGGCATCGACCTGAACCAGGCTTTTGTCCGGTACGGAAAAAAGAAAGGCCTCGATATCGAGGAAGGCGACATATTCGACGAAGCCCTCTACCCGGACAGCCGCATCGTTCTGTTGTGCGACATTCTCCACCACCTGTCAGACGAAAAGATGAAGAAACTGATCGACATCGGCATTCGTCACAGCACTGAAAAAGTCATCATCGTCGAACCCGCCTTCGTGAGCGTAGCCTCCGCGAAAAATCCATTTTCCAGAGCGCTGGGCCGTCTTTTCTCCCTGGCCGATGCGGATGGAATCAATCAAATCAGCAAATGGCTGTCCGAACCGGATTACTTCGCCCTTTTTTCCTACATTGAATCCAAGCCGCGGGTCAAGGAAATCGCCGTGCACAAACACAATTTCCATTATTTCGTCGAGGTGCCGCTGCAATGAATCGAATCGACCTGATCAAGACACTGCTGCCCGGTTTTCTGCCCATTTTGGTCTATGTTCTGGCGGATGGACTGTTCGGTGAACGCATCGGCCTGATCATCGCCATCGTCTTCGGCCTTGTCGAGCTGGTTTACGGATACGTGAAGGAGAAACGCATCGACTCGTTCATCATACTCGATGTCGCCCTGATCACCGTGCTCGGTCTGGTATCGGTCTTTCTCGACACTCCGATTTTTTTCAAACTGAAACCGGCTGTCATCGAACTGATCCTGGTTGCCGTCTTTCTCTACTCCGTCTACAGCCCGACGAATATCCTGGGAATGATGATGGCCCGCTACAGTCGCAACGCCCTCCCCACCCCATCCGATTCCCAGATGCGGAAAATGGTCCTGCCCCTGGTGGTCATTCTGTCCGTTCACGCTCTTTTAACCGTAATTTCCGCCTTCTGGATGAGCAAGGAAGCCTGGGCCTTCATCAGCGGAGGACTTTTTTATATCTTTTTCTTTTTGTACTTTGTCATCCGTTTCTACTCCCAAAAAACGAAGCACAAACTCTGGAAAAAAAAATACCCCGATGACGAGTGGTTCGATATCCTGGACGAAAACGGACGCGTGCTGTTCCAGGCTCCGCGAACGGTCTGCCACGGAAATCCCGATTTGCTTCACCCGGTGGTGCATCTGCATATTTTCGACAATTCCAACCGACTATACCTTCAGAAGCGGGCCTCTTCGAAGCTGATTCAGCCGGACAAATGGGACACCGCCGTAGGCGGACATCTGAGCAGCGGAGAAACGGTCACAGAGGCATTGAAGCGCGAATGTCAGGAAGAACTGAACCTGGATGCCGATAAACTATCCATCAAGCCCCTGGCACGATACATCTGGAAAAGTTCCGTTGAATCGGAAATGGTATTCGCCTTTTATTGTCATACCCAGGCGAAACCGGTCCCCAATCCGGAGGAAATCAAGGAAGGACGTTTCTGGAGCGCCCGTCAGATCAGAGAAAAAATGAACGCCGATCTGTTCAGTGAAAACTTCAAATACGAATTCGACTCATTCCTGCAACCGGTGTTCGATCGCTTTATTCAACATCAATGATGCATTCTCCCAGGAATTCATCGGACAGGGCCAATCCGAGCGCCGACATGCTGATCTTGTTCACGTGCTTTTCCAGGCTTCCATCGTTCATCGTGACCGTCATCAGCAGCCCCTGAAGCGTATCCTTCGCCCGGTTGCTGATCACCGGCGTCCTGCTGGCAGCCAGTTTCTGGGCGATGAATTTGGCCGTACCCTCGTTCAGTATGAGATCGTCGGCTATGATGAGTGTTGCCGTCTTTTCCAGGTTTTTGATATAGTTGATCTTTGCCGCGATCTCGCTTTTATTGGAAACGGTGATCACAAAGTATTTCACTTTGGTTATCAACTGGGCGCTTTGAGCTTCTTTGGTCAATTTTTCCTTCTGCATGTCGGTTACCAGAATCGCAATCGATTCGGTATCCGGCAGAGCTTTCTTGATGATGAAGCCCATCTGGGTAACAGTTTGAGAAAAAAGTCCGCAGGAAAGAATAAAAAGAGAACTCACCAAAACGATCCATCTTTTTTTACCCATCAGATAACCTCCACAATCTTTTTTGTAACAGAAGAAAAACGCATTGTCAACGAAATTTTCAGTCCGCTGCTTTTTTTTGTCTGCATCTTAGATACTGACAAAAGTTTTAATCGACAAAATCATGAAGTATAGGCTGAAGATCAGGAGGACATATCCCATGATGCGGATCACGTTCCGGGTGCGTCGGGGATCGAAAAAGTGCTTCATCCGGTTGGTGACCAGAATGATCAGAAGAAAATAGGCAAAGGCGCCCAAAACGACAACCGAAAAGAAAAGGGCCTTGTGACCGGGCGTGATGGCGTACCCCGGAGTGTTGTTGATGAAAAACTCCGTCTTGCGAAGAAAGGAAAGAGCGATCATCCAGGAAACGATTCCCAGGGGATTGAGCAGAACCATGGTCAGCCCTTTGAGCAGAGAAATTCTCTTCCGGCGGGCTTTTAAAACGATATTGGTCTCTTTTTCCTCAATGTAACGGGCGTCTTTCAGTGCCACCAGGCCGAGACCGAGTGTGATGAGGGCCGTACCGAGAAGAAACGCCCCTTCGAGTCTCGGAGATTTCAGAAACGGGGAGATCCCCAGCAGGGCGAGGGTGGCCCAGACTGCATCACCCACCGCGGCACCCAGGGCCATGCTGAGAGCCTGGGGAATATGCTTGCGCAGTGCGTTGTTGAAGATTTCCAGATTCACAGGGCCTACGGGAATGCAGTATATACCGGAGATGAAGAACACCGACACGTAAAAAATGCATTGCGACATGATACCCATTGTAACAGCAAGAAAAAAAAAAAGTCAAACATTTCGAGATGATCAAAGGACTTACATTAATTCGCCTATTCAACCGGACTGAAACCGCCGGGCCGCTCTACCGATATCTCGAAGCCCAGTCCGGATGGCTGCGATTGAGCCAGGACCAGTAGGTCCTCCATTGTTCCTCGTTCAGCCGCCAGCCCGAGCTGATTACGCCCCCTTTTTCCAATTTTTCAAGCTTCTCTGTTTTTTCGACGTCGAGATCGGACGGTTTTCGCCACTGCCATGGGCTTCTTCCCAAAGGGAAAAAACGATGAACCTGCAGACGGATACGGCCACGGCCGACCAGGCGGAGCGCCGATTCCACTGATTCCTCGAACTCGTTCCAATCTTCTCCGGGAAACCCGACAATCAGATCCAGATTCACTGCGAACCCCTGTGAGTGTATCGTATCGATGGCCTGTTCCATCGCCTGCCGAGCGCCTTG
>CAYMND010000183.1:0-6158 GCA_964391685.1 uncultured Clostridia bacterium
ATAAAGATTGAAATCCAGTGTGGGGGAAGGCCGGTTGATCAGGTGGAAGGTCTCCATGTCGGCGGCGTCCAGGGAGGGAAGCAGCAGGTCGCATTCGGCGATGTCGGCCAGTACGTCTTTTTCGTACAGCAGGGTGCCGTTGGTCAGAACGGCCACCGGGACCCGGGTCAGCGTCTTGATGAATCGGATGATTTCACCGATGTCGATGCTGAGAAGCGGTTCTCCCGAACCGGAAAAGGTGATGTAGTCGAGGTGTCTGCGACTGGAAATTGCGCTTGCCAACTGCTCTTTGATCACTTCCGGATCGACGAAGCTGCTGCGGTCGCTCTGCAGGCAGGTGGTTCGACCGCACTCGCAGTACAGGCAGTCCAGGGTGCAGTGTTTGTAGGGGATGAGGTCCACTCCCAGGGAGATGCCCAGGCGTCGGGAGGGTACCGGCCCGAATACGTGTTGATTGGATGTCTTGTTTCCTTTTGGATTAGTCATGGATGCGCTCTGAAAACCAGGGGATGATTCTGGATATGCCTTCGGCAAGATTGATCCGGGGAGAGAAATCGAGCAATCGGGTCGCCTTGGAGATATCGGGACGTCGCTTGGGAGGATCGTCCACCATGGGCGGCACAGTGGTCACGGGAACCGGTCGCTCGAGCTGCTGATTGATGGCGGCGGCCAGTTCGCCGATGGTCACTTCGTCTGGATTGCCCAGGTTGAACACCTCTCCGGAAAGATCCGGACGGATCGAAAGATCGAACAGGCCGTCGACGAGGTCCGAAATATAGCAGAAGCTGCGGGTCTGTGATCCGTCGCCGTGCAGGGTCATGGGTTTGCCTTTCAGCCCCTGGGTGATCAGGTTGGGAATGACCCGTCCGTCACTGAGGCGCATCCGTTCCCCGTAGCAGTTGAATATGCGGGCGATGCGGATGTCCAGCGAATATTCCCGGAAATAGGCCATGCACATGGCCTCCGAGAACCGTTTGGCCTCATCGTAGACCGATCTGGGACCGATGGGATTGACATGCCCCCAGTACTCCTCGGTCTGGGGGTGCTGCAGGGGTGAACCGTAGATTTCGGATGTGGAAGCCAGCAGATAGCGGGCGTTCTTGTTGCGTGCCAGGCCCAGGGAGTTCAAGGTGCCCAGGGAGTCGACCTTCATGGTGTGGATGGGGTGTCGGGTGTAGTCGACGGGGGAGGCGGGACAGGCGAAATGCAGGATGAGGTCGATGGGCTCGGCGAAGAAGAGGTATTGAGTGACATCGTAATGAACGAATCGGAAATGCGGATTCCCCATCTGGTGGGCGATATTGTCCACCGTGCTGGTGATCAGATTGTCCAGAACGATGACATCCCAGCCTTCGGCAATGAAGCGATCGGCCAGATGGGAACCGATGAACCCGGCTCCGCCGGTGATCAACACGCGGTTCATGGTGAAACCAAATCCTCCTCCGCGGCCGGGAATCCGGTCCGGACCGCAGAGAAGGATTGTACACTTTTTTTAATCGAGATCAATAGCGTTCCGGGTTTTGTCCTTGCGCTTCTCTTCCATCTTGTTCCATTTGCTCATGCAGGGAGCGTCCTGACCTTCCACCAGTGAACAGCTCAGATAGTCGACGATGTAGAGGATGCAGGCGCGGATGGCTTTGCCGGTGGGTGTTTTCTTGTAGGAATCTCCGGCGATGGAAAAATTTCTGATGTCGAGTCCCGCTCCGATTCCGCCGGATTTGGCTTCGGCTTCGATGGTGCGGGCGTCGACGATTTCACCGGTCTCGGTATCCACCACCTTCAGATCCACGGCGATATAGGATTTGGCCTTGCTTCCGCCCAGGCTGACTCCCTTGAAGCGGACTTTGCCTCCCTTTCCGGAGGTGCCTTCCTCGAAAGCCGATACCGTACCGGCCACCAGGTATTTCGCACCCTTTATTTTCTTCATCTTGGCCTTGGTGGAGCTGCTGACTCTGCCCGATGCGCCCAGATCCTGTTCGCCGAGCACGGCGTCGATCTCCTTGCGTTCCAGGACGGTGAATGCCTTGGTGCTGACCAGCTCGGAAGCCAGCATGTCCTGCAGCTCACTGCCGACACTGGCGCTCCACCAGCCGGCCGAGGTCTGGTTGGTGAAACGCAGGACACCCAAACGAATTTTGTCCTCAGCGTCCAGGTTTACCACCAGGAGTGTGCAGAACAGTACACAAATCGTCAATGTGATAATTTTTTTCATCATTCCTCCTTCTCCTCAAGCATTAAGTGTTGACGAAACCAGCTTAATAGTCAAGTGATTGTATGGTGATTTCATACGGTAATCATGAACATGTTTCATTTCGATAATAAATAAACAGTTTTTGTATTTCAATTACTATTATATTCCTTTTTTCACTTTTCTCAATTTTTATCCTTGAATCAGGGATCAAAACCCGTTGGAAATCTTCGGGAAAAAATTTGAAACCGGGAAATGGTCATTTGGCGTCATAATATCCTGGCGGGCGATGTCAAAATTGCACTTCGCTCCGAAGTATGGTATAAAACCACTTTTAATGAGAGGCCCTGAGCATGAAAAGAATTATCAGCCCGATTTTGCTCTTGATTCTGTTTTCCTTCACCTTGTTCGCCGATGACATCGAGCAGATCGTCGTTAAAGGAAATCGCAAAGTGTCCTCGGACACCGTCCTCTTTTACATGAAATCAAAGGTCAACGGTATCTATTCCCCGGAACTTCTGCGGCAGGATTTCATGTCTCTATGGGAAACCGGTTTCTTTTCCGATATCCGGATTGAAAGCGAGCCGTTGAACGGCGGCAGAAAAGTGATTGTCAATCTGGTGGAAAACCCCATGATCTCCAAGGTCACCTACAAGACGGGGCGCAAGATCAAGGAGAAGGACATCACCGAGAAATTGGGCCAGGAAAACATTTCGCTGGCACCTTTCACCTATTACAATCCGGTCAAGAAGAAACGGGTCGAGAGCCTCATTATGGGTTTGATGCAGGAAAAGGGGTATAACGACGGAAAAACCGATATCAAAGTGGTGGAGGCCGGAGATCAGGTGGAACTGACGGTCAATGTGGACCACGGAACCAAGACCAAGATCGGGACAATCGATTTCCCGGGTCTCGACAGGAAGAAAGTTTCCCCCGGATACCTCCGGGCCGGAATGAAGAACAACAAGGAGCATGGTCTGATCTCTCTCGTCACCAGCAAGGACGTATACAATCAGGAGAAGATCAGCGAGGATCTCGAAGAAGTCAGCCTGCGCCTGAAGGCCAAGGGATACCTGGAGGCCAAAGTCGGTGAGCCGGAATTCGGCTGGGTGAGAAAGAATCTGGTTTTCGGCAAGAAGAGAAAGATGATGAAGATCTCCATTCCCGTCGAGCTGGGACCGTGCTATACGCTCAACGAGGTCAAGGTCGAAGGAAACAAGATCATCCGCACCGATTTTCTCAAAACGTACGTGAAGATGAAGCCCGGAAAGCCGTTCAACATGAAGAAGCGGAACAAGGCGATCGAGGAGATCCAGAAATTCTACAGTTCCATCGGATATTTCTACTGCCGCATCATTCCGGAGGAAAACCTCGATCCCATCAAGAAAACCGCCGATCTCAGCCTCAAGGTCATGGAGAACGAGCTGGTCTATGTCGGCAAGATCAATTTCATCGGCAATACGTTCACCAAGGATCAGGTGATCCGCCGGGAATGGCTGGTTCAGGAAGGACACCGCCTGCGGGTTCCGGCCATCGAGGATTCCATACGTCGAATGAAACAACTGGGACTGGTCAACGTGGACAAGTGGCCCACTTTCAAGCAGAACCCGGACGACGTTCAGGTGATCGACATGGATGTGGAAGTCCAGGAACTCAACCGGCAGATGATCAACTTCAGTACCGGCTACAGCGGGTACGACGGATTTTTCATCTCCCTGGGCTATTCCACCAAGAACTTCATGGGTATGGGAGAATCCCTGGCACTCAGCACCCAGGTGGGCAGCCGTTCCCAGAACTACCGGGTGGCTTTCACCGAACCCTATATCTTCAATCTGAACGCCACCGCAGGGCTCGATGTATTCAAGACCTCGTACCGCTATCCCAACCTGTACACCCGTGAAGGAACCGGTTTCAACCTCTCCTCCTCCTGGCGGTTCTGGAAATTCTGGGGAGCCAGCCTGGTCTACAGCCTGGAGAATGTCGAAGTCTCCGATGTCAACGAGGACCTGGAATATACCAACTACTATTACTATTACTATTTCCAGGAAGGCAAGCGGACCATTTCGGCCCTCAATCCCGTACTCTACTACAGCACTGTGGATTCTCCCATTTTCCCCTCCAGCGGGACCAAGCTGCTGTTCAGCTACCGCTATTCCGGCGGGGTTCTGGGCGGAGATGTGGATCTGCACAAGTTCAAGGTGGAAGGGGTCCAGTTCTTCCCTCTGTGGAAAAGGAAGCATACCCTGGGCTTCCATCTGGTGTACAACGGATTGTCGGCTTTCGGGAACCAATACATCCCTGCCTACGAACGCTACTACATGGGTGGAGAACAGAGCATCCGCGGTTTTGATGTCTACCAGATCGGGCCCAAAGATACCACCGGATACACGTTCGGGGGAACCAAGTCGATCCTGTTCCAGGCCGAATACCAGATTCCGGTTACCAAGGAGTTTTCCTTCGTCATGTTCTACGACGTGGGCAACGCCTACGACCTGGGAAGAGCCATCGATCTCAATGATCTCTACCAGTCCATGGGGCTGGAGGTGAAGGTCTACATCCCGCTGCTCGGTGTGCCCATCCGGCTCATCTTCTCCTACAACCCCCGTCTTGCGGATGTGGGTGAGAAGCATTTCGTGTTCCGCTTCGGTATCGGACCCTCGTTCTATTGATGTTTGCCTCGACTTGTGACATTATTAAAAACTTAGTAAATAAAGGAGATCTAGTGATGAAGAAGACAGCGATTACTTTGGCATTGTTCATGTTGGCCGGACTGACCCTCAGCGCCCAGACCGCACTCAAGATCGGTGTGGTGAATCCGATGAGCGTGATGGAAAAGAGTACTTCCGGAAAAGCCATTCTTGCTGACCTGCAGAACATGGTGAACGAGAAGCAGAAGCAGGGCGACGCCATGCAGAACGAAATCAACAACCTCAAGAAGGAACTCAGCTCCCCGGCCCTCAACAACGAAGCCCGTGAGCGCAAGGCTTCACTTCTGTCCACCAAGGAGACCAACTTCAAGCGGTTCTATGAAGATTCCCAGCGTGAATTGGCCGAAAAACGCAACAAATCTTTCGCCAAATTCCAGGAAGAGGTCTTTCCCGTCATTCACGAGATCCGCAAGCAGAAAGGTCTGGCCATCGTCTTCGATCTGGGCAGCGCCGGTATCGCCTCCTTCGATGAAGCCATCGATATCAGCGAGGATGTGATCGCAGCCATCAATGCCAAGACCAAGTAAGCGGACAGACTGAGCGATGAGTGAATTTGAATCTCTGGATATAGAAGCAATTCGAGACATTCTGCCCCACCGCTATCCTTTTCTGCTGGTGGACAGAGTGACTGAAATCACCCCCGATGGTATCGTCAGGGGATTCAAGAACATTTCGATCAATGAGCCGATATTCACCGGACATTTTCCCGGAAAGGCCGTCTTCCCCGGAGTGTTGATCATGGAGGCCCTCGCCCAGCTGGGGGCCGTCATGATCCTGAGACGGTATCCCAAGGAACAACGGATGGCTTTCTTTGCGGGGATCGACAAGGCAAGGTTCAAGCGGATCGTGCTGCCGGGGGACCGGCTGGATATGGAAGTGAAGCTGCTGCGGGACCGCGGCAGTTTCGTGGTGATGCACGGGAAAGCCTCAGTTGACGGCCAGTTGGCTGCGGAAGCGGAAATGATGTCCGCTTTGGCGAAATAATGAGTGAAACTGTCATTCATCCGACTGCCGTGATCAGTCCCGGTGCCCGCATCGGAACCGGCGTCGAGATCGGCGCCTATTCCGTCATCGGCGACCAGGTGGTTCTGGGCGATCGCTGCAAGGTGATGCACCATGTGACCATCGATTGCAACACCAGTGTGGGTGAGGAAACGATCCTGTTCCCTTTCAGCTCACTGGGTACCGCGCCCCAGGACACCACGTTCAAGGGTGAAGAGACTTTCGTCGAGATCGGCTGTCGCAACAAGATCCGGGAATTC
>CAYMND010000184.1:0-6100 GCA_964391685.1 uncultured Clostridia bacterium
ATATGCTGCAGCAGGGCCATGATTTCGAAGCGGTAATCGTAGAGACCGAACAGAATACCTACGCCCACATCGTCAATGCCCCCTTCCATGGCCCGGTCCATGGCCGTCAGGTGGTTGAGGTAGTTTGACTTGGGCCCCTTGAGGTGCATTTTCTTGTAGGTGTCGTAATGATAGGTTTCCTGAAAGAGCTGGTAGGTGCCGATACGGGCCTCGTGCAGTCTACGGAATCCCTCCACAGGCAAGGGGGCGATGTTGATGTTGATGCGCCGGATTTCACCGTATCCCACCTTCACGGAATAGATGGTCTCGATGGCTTTGATGGAGTAATCGAGAGCGCTTTCCCCCAGGCCTTCTCCGGAAACCAGCAGAACCCGCTTGTGCCCGTCCTTGACCAGGGCCTCGATGTTCTGGCGGATCTCCTCCTGGGTCAAGGTACGCCGGGTGATGAAATCATTGCTGCGACGGAAGGCGCAGTAAAGACATTCATTGTTGCACAGATTGGATACATACAGGGGGGCAAAGAGAACCAGACGACGTCCATAGATTTCGTCCTTGATATAATGAGCCGTTTCCAGAATCTCCTCCAGCTGGTCGTTGTCGTTGACCATCAGCAACCGCTCGGCTTCGACGAAGTCGATGCCCTTCAGTTCCCGGGCATGATCGAGAATGGCCCTCACCTCTTTCTTGTCGGGAGGAGTCGTATTCGTCAGATAGTCATAAATCTTTGCATGATCGATAAATCCGGTATCCATGGTTTTACTCCTTGTTGTTTAATCTATATTCTCTGCTCATCCTAGACCTCACTTTTCGAAGCCATATGACGTCGCAAGCGCAATTCAACCTTTCCGGAAGGTTTCCGGTACAGATTGTACAGATCCGGAAAGGGGGAGAGAGCCCTGGGAAAAACGTTTTTTACATAGGCGATCAGCACCCCGTAATTCGTGATCGATACTCCACGGCTCCTGGCCTGCCCGATGCGGTTCATCATCTCCCGACGGTTCAGGGTACATCCACCGCAGTGGACCACCAGCCGGTACTCTTCCAGATCGTCTGGAAATGCAGCTCCGGGAACCGTTTCGATGCGCAGGCGGCCGCCGACGAAATGCTCCAGCCAGCGGGGGATCTTCACCCGGCCGATGTCATCCTCCAGAGGATGATGGGCGCAGGATTCGGCGATCAGCACGCGATCGTTGGGCCTGAGGCGGGAAATGGCCCGGGTTCCTTCGACCAGTTCTTTCAAATCTCCCTTCTGACGAGCAGATAAAATGGAAAAGGAGGTCAGGGGAACCGTCTCGGGAACATCGGCCGCCACCTGGGGAAAAACCTGTGAATCGGTGACCACCAGCGCCGGCGGGTTTCTCAAGGAGGACAAAGTGGCCGGAAGCTCCCGCTCCTTGCACATCACCGGCATGGCATCGGCATCCAGAACATCACGCAAGGCTTTGACCTGAGGCATGATCAAGCGTCCTTTCGGTGCGCCCAAGTCGATGGGTGTCACCAGGATCACCAGTTCTCCGGGCTGTATCAGATCCTTCAGAAACGGCGGTTCCCACTCCCTGGGTGCCATTTCCACAATCCGATTCTTCAGCTCTACGATTCCTTCTCCAGTGAGGGCACTCACCCGAACAGCAGGCGTTTCCCTCAGCCAGGAGTTGACTTCCGTTCCCAGACCTGTATCAATTTTGTTGATCACCACGATGGTGGGAATCTCCCTCTGTTTCAGTCTTTCCCGCCAATCCTTCTCGAAGGAGAGATCCCCGCCCCTGGCGTCCACCACCAGAAGAGCCAGATCGGTTTTCTGCAGCACCCGCAACGCCTTGTCCCGCCGCCGTTCTCCCAGTTCCCCGGAGGTATCGTCGAGTCCGGCGGTATCCACCAGAACCACCGGTCCCAGCGGCAGCAGCTCCATGGCTTTGTAGACCGGATCGGTCGTGGTGCCGGGAACATCGGACACAATGGCCACCGGTTGGTCGGTGACAGCGTTGATCAATGAGGATTTTCCGGCGTTCATACGGCCGAAAACAGTGATATGCAGCCGGTCACCGCGAATGGTTCTTGCGGCCGTCATTCTCCCTCCTCCAACAGCGGCAGACCGGGCGAAGCCATGACTTCCGGAGTCAGCACCCGGGCCAGAACGGTCTCGTCAACCCAGCCCTTTTCCCGCAGACATTCGATCACGCCGCAGTCCCGTTCCTTGGCTTCACGAACCAGAACGGCCGCACGTTCATACCCGATGAGCGGAGTCAGCAGAGTAGCCAGTGAGTAGGCACGATCCAGGTTGCGGGCGGTCACCCTCTCATTGACCCGGATGCCGGCCACGGTGGCTGCGAAGGCTTTTACAGCTCCGGAGAACACTTCCAGAGCCGACAGCAAACGATGAGCGATAAGCGGAAGAAACTGAGGCAGTTCCAGATTGCTCTCGGCGGCGGCGATGGTAACGGCCAAGTCTGAAGCAAAAACCTCGATGCATACCTGTTCCACAGCCTCCAGCATCACCGGATTGACTTTGCCCGGCATAATGGAGGAACCAGCCTGCAAGGACGGAAGTTCAAGTTCTCCGATGCCGCAGCGGGGACCCGAAGAAAGCAGGCGCAGGTCGGAGGCGATCTTCTTGATGGAAGCGGCACCGGTCTTGACCAATCCCGACACCTCCACCAGCTGATCCACATTCTGAGTGCCGTCCACCAGATTGCGATTCAGGCTGAGCGGCAATTCGGTCAAGCGGCGCAGTTCCTGCACAGCCAGAGCGGCGTACTCCCGGTCGGCATTGATACCGGTGCCGACGGCCGTACCCCCGAGATTGATCTGCCGCACCCATTCCCGAGCTTTGTCGAGGCGCCAGCGGAAACGGGACACCGCTTCGGCCCAGGCGCCGAACTCCTGACCGACACTGATGGGCATGGCATCCTGAAGTTCGGTGCGACCGATCTTGAGAATCGCGGAGAATGCTCTCTCCTTCTTCTGCAATTCATCCAGCAGTTTCTCCACCGCTTTGTGCAGACTGTCCAATCCCCAAACGACTGCAATGCGCACCGCCGTCGGATAGGTGTCGTTGGTGGACTGAGACAGATTCACATGATCCAGAGGCGAGAGGGTTTCATAATCACCGTAGGCCATTCCCATTCTTTTCAGAGCCAGATTGGCCAGCAGCTCATTGGCGGCCATGTTCACCGAAGTTCCGGCACCTCCCTGCAGCGGATGCAGTGGCGGAATATATCGTTCGATTTCTTCCAACACTTCATCGGCGGCGGCGGAAACGGCGTCCGCCAGTGCTTCGGACAACAGGCCGCTTCCTCGATTGGCCAGAGCGGCGGCTTTCTTGACCAGAATCAGGGCGGAAAAGACATCTCCCCGCATGCGCTCATTGGTAAACCGGAAATTATCTTCGGCACGGCGGGTATGAATGCCGAACGAATACTCGTCTTCAAGCCGGGCCGAGCCCAGGAAATCGCACTCTTCACGCATCGACACATCCTCACTGATAAGAATGGGCTGCTTCTAGAACCGCCTGGAGAGCAACGACTTGACTTCGACACCGGGCAGCTGTCCCAACCGGCCGGTCAGAGCCCCCACCTCATCGGTACTGCCCCGAAAAATCAGAGCAATCACCGCCACCTCCTGCTGCCGGTGGATATGGGGCAACCCGAGACGTCCGATAATCTGGCGGGAATATTCCGACAGAACCTGATTTACGGGCTGTGTACTGGCGGGATCGGCGACGAACAAGGCCATGACGCCGATGCGTTCGGATTCGGTCATATCACTCTCCTTGGGTCAGGAATCTTCCCTTCCCTCAGATTCAATTCGGCAGGTCCTTTTGGAACTGCAGAAGTATTATACTGATATTTCAGTTTTTCTTCAACATCTTCCTACTGCCCCACCGTTACCGGGCTGCTTTCCAGACCGCCTTGCGAAAGAGCGGTAATCCGGTAGATATACGCCAGAGAGCTGCTGAAAAATCGATCGTCGTAGCTGAACGTGTCCGCTGTCACCTCGGCGATCTGGGCGTAGGACTCATCCGATTCGGAACTGCCTTTGCGGTACAGCCTGTATGCGGTGGCTGCAGTGGTGCTCTCCTGGTTTTCTTCCCAGCTCAGGCGGTTGATGGTTTCCCGAAACAGGATCAGATCGTTCTCCAGACGGGTCAGCATCGGATTCTTCGGCGGAAGCAGGTTTTCGTAGAGAAGGGGTCGATAGTTGAGAACGGTGCAGACCATCCGGTTGGCCTGTTCCCGGGTGAATCGATCCATGCAGGTATCGGGGGTATAGTCCATGTAATTGTGAATGGGGTCGGCCACACCGCAGGAATAGGTCTGAATACAGTCGTAATGCTCCTCGGCTTCGGGATTGGTGTCGACGATCAGATCGCCGCTCGAATAACTGTTGGTGCAGCCGTCCTCGAAGGTATGCAGCAAGCCCAGGTAATGGCCCATTTCATGAACCAGGGTCCTTCCCTGATCGTACAGATCGGCTCCGTTGTTCCGCCCTCCGACCACCTCATAGAGAACGACAATGCCGTCGAAAATCTCCCCCGCCGCCTCCTGGGCGTAGTAGGAGTACCCGAGGTAACCGCTGGCCGAGTTGGTGTAGATATTGATGTACCGATCGGGATCCCAGGCCAGCTCCTCTTTGTAGTCCATTTCGTCGGTATCGTTGAACCAGGAGTTGTTTCGGTTGCGGGTGATACCGGCCAGAGTGAAATTGATTCTCGTTTTGTACCCGTTTTCTCCGAGACTGCCGGAAACCGCACCGAAATCCTCGTTGAGCACCTCGATCTGGTCGGCGATCTGCCGGTCGCTGAGAGCCCCCGTCCCGTCGGTACGCTGGATCACGTGAAAAACCACCGGAAGCACGATGGTCCGACTGGGGAAATACTGGTTGCTGATGGTCGTCCTGAAGAGGCTGCAGTCACTTTTGGCCCGCAGGTCCCGTTTCTGATCCAAAACCACTTCCGGCCTCTTCACCAGGCAGCGGCGTCGGCTGTCCCGGAAATAATCGGAACGGACGTATTCCGAAAAACAGGTAAAGGTTCCCCCATCTGTATGGATCTTTCCTTGATCATCTATCCTGAAAAAGGGTTTTACATCTTGCTCGGTGGTCCCAGGCAAAAACACAACCGAGAAGAAAGAGAATAGCATCAGCACCAAGTATCGAGAAGTCGGTCTTCGCATGATTGTTCCTCCGGATCACGTTGCCAATAATATTCAATAAAATAATGAAAAAACAGAATAAATACAACGGTAAAATATCTTTAAAACGTTTCCACCCTGAACGACATCGTTTTTTCCTACACTAAGATTTTAAAATAACATTGCTGTTTCATAATTATTTTTCATAATCAGTATGAGTATTATGAATTTTTTCTATCGTAAAAAAACTCTTATCATTGTTGGTACCAAGATTGAGGAGCAAAAGTATGAACGAAACATTGAACAGATTGAATTTACAAGATCATAATCCGGGAGGCTTTTCCGGCCGATGGATGGGCAGCGGTGCGGAACAGGACCTGATCTCCCCGGTTGATGGAGTTCGGCTGGCATCGGTCACCCACTGCACTGCAACTGAATGTGACACCATCATGGAAAAATGCCATGGGGCCTTCTCTTCATGGCGAATCGTCCCGGCCCCCAAACGGGCGGAAGTGATCAAGAGTCTGGGGGAAGCGTTGCGGGCCAGACAGGAGGATCTCGCACGTCTCATCACCCTGGAGATGGGTAAATCTCTGCAGGAAGGTCGGGGTGAAGTCCAGGAAATGATCGATATCTGTGACTACGCCATCGGGCTCAGCCGGCAGATTTCCGGGCCGGGATTGCAGAGTGAGCGGCGCATGCACCGCATGTTCGAACAATGGCATCCCCTGGGAATGGTGGGGGTCATCACCGCCTTCAACTTCCCCATGGCCGTCTGGGCCTGGAACGCAGCCCTCGGTCTGGTCTGCGGCGACACCATTCTCTGGAAACCTTCCTACAAAACACCGCTCTGCGCACTGGCTGTAATCCGAATCGCCGCAGAGGTGCTGCAGCAGCACGGCCACAACCCGGCCATCTGCAGTCTGGTCACCGGAAAGGGAAGCGAAATCGGATTACAGCCAGTGCGCAGA
>CAYMND010000185.1:0-6074 GCA_964391685.1 uncultured Clostridia bacterium
TTCGTCAGACCCATCACCCATATCCTGGCCATGCTGGACCGCCAGCTGGTTTCCATCACTTTCGCCGGCATCAACTCCAGCCTGACCACCCGCGGGCACCGGCTGCTGTCCGATGGGATGACCCTTGTCGAGAGTTTCGAAGATTACCTCGAGGAACTGAACCGGAATTTTGTCATGATGGATGCAGAAGACCGACGCAACAAAATCGAGACTGAACTGAAGGATTTTGAAGAAGAGTTCGAAACCAAAATTGATATCACTCCGGAAATGATGGATCATTACGTCTATCAGAACGAATATCCGGTGGTTTTCAGCGGCCGTTTCCACAAGAAATACCTGGATCTGCCGCAGGAGATCATCTCCGCCTTCATGGTCAGTGAAAAAAAGCTGGTCCCTGTATACGACGGAGATGGCCAGCTGAAGAACGCCTTCATCGGAGTCAGCAATATCCCTGATGAAATCGGCAACGTTGCCAGCGGAACCGAACGGGTCATTACCGCCACCTTCGAAGATGCCCAGTTTTTCTGGAACAGCGATCGCCAAACGGATTTTTTCTCTTTGCGGGAAAAACTGACGACACTCAGTTTCCAGGACAACCTGGGTGATTTTCTGACCAAATCGGAGCGTTTGGCCACTCTTTCGGTACTCCTGGCCGACATGACTGGAAACGGAGATCTCAAGAACGCTTTGGTCAAAGCGGGCCAGCACTGCAAAAACGACCTGCTTTCACAGATGGTTCGTGAATTCCCCGCCCTTCAGGGGATTATGGGAGGGCTCTACCTCAAGGAGTGCGGTGTCGAGGAAGAGGTTTGGCAAGGTGTATACGCCCACTACGAGCCCAAGGGTTTTCTGGATTCCAAAGGAATGACTCCGGTTGCGGTCCATCTTTCTCTGGCCGACAAGCTGGACAACATCTGCGGCCTGATCGGCAAAGGGGTCAAGGTCAGCAGTTCCAAGGATCCATTCGGTATACGCCGGGATGCCAACGCCATCATGCGCCTGATTTACGACCACCGGCTGAACTTCGACATATGGGAAGCCGTCAGACTGAGTCTGAGCCTCTACAACTGGCCCAATGAAGATCAGATTTTCGAACAGATCAAAGATTTGTTCTTTTCCCGTCTGGAACAGGTATTGAAAGAGCAGATCGGCTTACGGTACGACCTGACGAACAGTCTCCTTTCGGTGTTCGATCCCCACATCGTCACACTGTTCATACGGGGCGAACAGATCGGTCCCATCCTCAACAACCAGGCCAGCCTGGATCTGGTGATCCTACAGAAAAGATTGAAAAACATCACTCACAATACCCAGGGTATCGAATTGAATCCGAAACTGTTCAGGCACCCCAGCGAAGAGATGCTGTACGAGGTGTTCAACGAAACGGCCTCCACTTTCGATACCTTCATCGCAGAACAGCGTTACGCCGAAGCCTGTTCGCTGATGCTTGAGATCAAACCGATCATCGACACTTATTTTGACGATGTCCTGATCATGGACGAAGACCTGCTCGTCCGGGAAAACCGGCTCAGCCAGCTGAACCTGCTGGCGGCCCGTATCGACCGCATCATCGATTTTTCCCTTATCGTGGAGCAGGAATCCCAGTCCCAAGATTCACACTGACCACTTCATGAGTGCCAAAGCCGCCTCCAGTCGTTTCGAATGTCTGGAGTGCGGCTTTCAGACTCTCAAGTTTTTCGGGAAATGCCCCCAGTGCGGGGAATGGAACAGTCTCATCGAATGCCGTGATCCCGCTCCGGAAGCGACCGTTCTACCTTCCAGCAACCGTCCGGTCCCTTTGAAATCCATCGAAGACCAGGCCCGGGAACGCATTTCAACCGGTATGAGCGAATTCGACAGAGTGCTCGGTGGAGGTCTCATCCGTCAATCGCTGGTACTGATCGGTGGTGAACCGGGAGTCGGGAAATCCACGCTGCTCATCGAAACAGCGGCTCATCTGGCCAGAAACGGTCGGGTACTGTACGTGTCGGGAGAAGAGTCTCCCGGACAGATCCGCAGCCGCCTGGACCGCCTCGGACTCGATGCCGGAGACATCCAGCTCCTGACAATGGCCACTGTCGACGATGTCAAATCTGCGGTTGCCGAGATTAAACCTCACCTTCTGATCATCGATTCCATCCAGACCATCGGCGGCCGGGAGAATACCTGGAGTAAAGGCTCCGTAGGCACCATGCGCCAGATCACCGCCGAACTGATCGAATTGACGAAGCAGTCGGATCTGACTACTTTCATCGTCGGGCACATCACCAAGGAGGGGCTGCTGGCCGGGCCCAAAACCCTGGAACATATGGTGGATACCGTGCTCTACTTCCAAGGGGACCCCCAATCGGACCTTCGCATCCTTCAGGCTGCCAAGAACCGTTTCGGCTCGGTCAACGAAATTGGCGTCTTCCAGATGCTCGGAAGCGGTCTGAAATCGGTTCAGGATCCATCGGGCCACTTCATTCACCAGCGTCGCAAGAGCGAACCCGGAACGACTATTTTCCCTTCCATACAGGGACAGAGGCCCCTGCTGATGGAAATACAGGCCCTGGTCACCGAAAGTCCCCTCGGAGGCAATCCGAGGCGCAATTGTGTGGGCTACGATCCTGCCCGTCTGGCCATGCTGGTTTCGATCATCGAAAAAAAACTGCACATCCCCTATTACAAGCACGACATCTTTCTGAACATCACCAGCGGCCTGATGCTGAAAGAACCGGCATCCGACCTGGCAGTGGCCGCAGTGCTCATCTCCAGTAACCTGGGGATCTCCCTGCCATCGGACCTGGTTCTTCTGGGAGAACTCGGTCTGACCGGTGAAATCAGACCGCTGACCTTTCTCGAACGGCGCGTTTCGGAGAGCTGTCGCCACGGTTTCTCTTCGATTCTCATCCCGAACTTTCAGATTCAGGAGCAGAAAGCCGAACAGAAGAACGTACGGGGTATCGAACACATCCGGGAACTCCTTCAGCTCATCAAGGCCCAGCGAAAACCCGGGAAATAACCCCGAAGAGCAGAGGATGTTACTTCTTCTCCACCGAGAGATTCCACAACCTGGCCTGAAGTTCCAGGGCTTTGTCTTCTCCCAGAGCCTGGCCGTTGTCACTGAGAACCAGGACGAACACCGCCATGGGGTGCCAATCGAAACGAGTCAGCTTCACCCGATACTTCGCAACGGTATTCAGAACCTGCTCCAGGAGATCGTTCTCCCGATCGAAAACGATCACGAAAATGGTTCGGTGCAGCATCTCCACCGTACGATGCATGATCAGCAGGGACTGATTGTCGTGCCTTCTCGATGTGGCCAGAGCCATCGAACAGGTCTGTACAATGACCCGCAGCAGATCGATGGGCGCCTCGATTCGAAACATTTCGTCCAGGTTGAAGAAGATTTCCCGGATCAGGGCCGGATCCATCTCGTCCAGATTCAGCTGCAGTTCAGTGAGAACACGGATATCGATTTCACGGATTCCCTCGTCGAAATCCCGAATCGGTTTGCCGATGAGGCCTGAAACCTCCGCCTTCACCGCATCGAACAGGGTGCGGATGTTCTGGAACTCGGCCAGATTGGCACTCAGCTTGATGATGTCCACTTCCAGGTTCTCGCCGTACCGCTTCGGCGGAATGATCGACTTGATGACCAACCCCCTTACGCGTGAAATTCGTTTGACCATCTCGAACAGGCGCTCATCCGTTCCCGGATCCGTTACCAGCAGCATCTTGATATCGATGGAGAACTCGCTTCTCTTTTCGCTGTTGAAAAAGAGCTGTGCCATTCCCGTCGTTTTGAATTCATTCATCAGAAACGGGATAATGGCACGGGCGAAGTGTTCGAATCCGCCCACCGCCTTGACCTGATGGATCCCCCGGTTGTAGGTGGCTGTGATCATCTTCTTCAGCTGTTCGCTGACCTTCTTGATCATGGGCACCGGCAGGGGTTTGCCGTACCGATTGGTGATTTCCAGCCGATAGACGAAGATGCTGTCCTCGGTGACAAAACTCTTGTGATACTTGATGATGCATTCCGGCAATATGTAATTGAGGGCTTTGAGAAAATCCTCTATGGATATGAGAATCTCCCGGCATATGAAGGTGATCCCGGTCAAATGCTCGTATCGGGTTTTTATGTTTTTGATGTGTATGACCTCGGTGGCCTTTCCCTGACGGATCCGTTCGATAAAATGGCAGTTGTCACGGATCTGAGATCCCAAATCGGCGATCTTCCTCTCTTCCAGATATTCACGGGATCTGGAAGATATGAATTTCAGTGCCTCCTCTTCCTCACGGGCCATCATCTCCTGACTCGCCTTGGCGGAATGACTGCGCAGCCACTGGATCAGATCCGTATAAATTTCGAACTTCACCGTTTCGTCATCCAGCAACATGGCCTTACTGGTACTGCCCTCCGAAGCATCCCGGATTCTACGCATCAGTTCGTCCTTCTTGCCTGTGAATCGCCGGTATTCGGATTCATCATGAAGTTCAAAGGCCAGAATGACCACGCCGATCTGCCGATCGTGATGGGAAATCGTGAACCCTTTGACGAACAGAACATTCTGGGAATGGTGATGTATGATTCCCAGTATCGAGTTGGCCATTCCCGGCCAGTCCACCGCCAGAGCGCCCAACATCATAGTATAGTGGCCATCGGAATGGCTGTGCTGTTCCAATATACTGACTTCGTTTCGACCGCTGTCCTGATGGATCAGCAGTAACTCGGCCAGCAAGGTGCGCTGCAACAACAACGGGAAAACGGACTGTGATGTACTGATCAGCGAAAGGGTCTCGCTGATCCGGTCCGGATCTACATCAAGGCCTTTTTCCTTCAACAGTTTTTGTATTTTTACATTCTCATTACCGGATCTTTCTTTAATCATTTGAGAATTCTACAGAAAGGGTCGGACAAATGCAATTGAAAAACGATGATTCGGCAAGTTTTTCCTTTCTGCCCAAGTCATCATCTCTCCTTCTCACTGATTCTTTCGTAGTTCCCTATAATTCTTTCTTTTTCATAACCCAACGTCATCCACGCATCTTCCCCGGACCACCCCGGACGAAGGCATTCCAGCCCTCAAAACAGCATCACAATGCAATTTCGGGGTTATTACATGTTTATAAAAAGTGAAAAAGTGTTGCAATTTCATTTTTTTTTATTTATAGTATAGCCGATTTGCTGATCATAAAAGGCTCAGCAGACATTTTGCATCATGAGGAGGAGTTGATGAATAAAACTGAATTGGTCAAGTCAATCGCCGAAAAGGCAAACCTGAAGGTTACCGACACAGAGAAGCTGGTGAATTCGTTTATCGACATCGTGTCCGATGAGCTGAAGAACAACGGCAAAATTACCATGGTCGGATTCGGGACCTTCGCTGTGGCACACCGCAAACAGAAAACCGGTGTCAACCCCAAATCCGGTGCCAAGATCACCATCGCCGCCAAGAATGTACCGGTATTCAAACCCGGCAAGGCGCTCAAAGAAAGGGTAAAGTAAAACCTGAACCGCCCTTTTTACCAGACAGCACAGGTCCTTCATCAGGCAAGAGACCTGTGCTGTTCTTTTATTCTTCCTGCGGGAGATTCTATTCCGATTCTGACTTGAGGAGATTATTTTACAATCACTTTCTTGGCAACGCTTCCGAGATTGATCCGCTGCCGAGTCATTCCATAACCGTTCAGGCGATGGACCGAAAGCGTATATTCTCCAGCCTGTTTGAATCGCATTTCCACCACGGCCACTTGACCGGATGGTATACCTTCGTCACCGACAGAGGACAGTGCGATATCGAATCCTGCCCCGCGGTTGCTCTGAATCGCCTTGATTCGATTGGGATCGAAGAGGTCGGTTTTCACAGAAACCACTTCGGCTGCCGGACCGCTGGCGACTCCGCCCAATGAGAGAGATTTCAACGCCGCCGAAGCGGCAAGGTTGACTGTGACGGTCACCACTTCATCCACATTGGCGTTCTCCACTACATCCAGGGTGATCCCGCCGGTAACCGGTTCCGTGGAATCACCATTGCTCTCCACTGCCTGCTGCTCCGGAACTGCGGAGCTACAGGCAGTGGAGAGCA
>CAYMND010000186.1:0-6062 GCA_964391685.1 uncultured Clostridia bacterium
GCAGACCGGAAAACTGAGCATCGAAGACGTACCCTCCGAGATGGGACCGGTCACAGTGGCCATTCGCCCCGAGCCCATCCCGCTGGATGTCAAGATCATCCTGCTCGGTGAATACGACCATTTCGAGATGCTCCAGAATGAAGATTACAAGTTCAACAAATACTTCAAGGTTCGCGCCGACTTCGATTACGAAACCCTGCGCACACAGCAGAGTGAACAGCTCTACGCCCGTTTCATCGCCCGAGTCTGCAAACAGGAGGGGTTGCTTCCGTTCAATCCACAGGCCGTGGCGGCCGTCATCGAATTCAGCAGCAAAGCGGTGAGCAACCAGCAGAAACTCTCCCTGAGATTCGGTCCCATCGTGGGCATCATCAAGGAGTCGGAATACTGGGCCCGCCAGGAAGGAAAGAAGGTCGTCAACGAATCCCATACCTACAAAGCCTTCCGCCAGCACCGTTTCCGGCACAACATCTACGAGGAGAAGATCCACGAATCGTACATCGACAACACCATCATGATCGACGTGTCCGGGAATGTCGTCGGTCAGATCAACGGACTGGCCGTCTTTTCCGTGGGCGAACTGTCTTTCGGCCGTCCGACACGAATCACAGCCGAGACATTCATGGGACCCAGCGGAATCATCAACATCGAGAGGGAAGCACAGATGAGCGGTTCCACATACGACAAAGGTGTGATGGTTCTCTCCGGCTACCTGGGCCGCATCTTCGCCCAGAATCATCCCCTGAGCCTGTCCATCAGCCTGGCCTTCGAGCAGAACTACAGCGGCGTCGACGGCGACAGCGCATCTTCAACCGAACTCTATGCCATCCTGTCGAGCCTGGCCGACCTGCCCATTCATCAGGGGCTGGCCGTTACCGGATCGGTAAACCAGAAAGGGGAGATTCAGGTCATCGGCGGAGTGAACCAGAAAATCGAAGGATTCTTCGAAGTCTGTCAGAGCAAGGGTCTGACCGGCAGACAGGGAGTCATCATACCGGCAGCCAACGTCAAGAACCTGATGCTGAAGCGGGAACTGATGGAGGTTATCGAGAAAGGACTGTTCCACATCTATCACATCCGTTCCATCCAGGAAGGCATCGAGATTCTGACCGGCGTCCCGGCCGGCGAAGCCGACGCCAAGGGACGTTTTCCCGCCGATACGGTCTACGGCCGGGTGCAGAGGAAGCTGGAACATTTTCTCGAGCAGTCACTGAAGTACAGAGACCACGCCCTCTCCTGAACCGGAAATATCTCTTTCAGCCGCTGGTCAGGGTGTAGAGAAAACGCTTGATCTTCTTGGTGGGAGTTTTCTCGAACTCCTCGGGGAAGATCTCGATGGACGATACGCGGCTGTAAACGGGCAACTGCTCGTTGAGCAGCTGCAGATTCTCGGCCATCCTTTCCTGCAGCCGTTTTTCGTCCAGTCCTTCGGTATCGACCGTCTCCATGCTGGGATAGACCAGGGCCACCAGTTTCTGTCCCTTTTCGATGATCAGCGATTCCTCCACAAAGGGCATGGTGTTGAGCCGGGCCTCGATCTCTTCAGGGTAGATGTTCTGCCCCGAAGGCCCCAGCAGCATACTCTTGTGGCGCCCTTTCAGGAACAGAAATCCGTCTTCATCGAGACTGCCGATATCACCGGTGTGCAGCCAGCCGTCTTCGGTGAACGCTTCCTTCGAAGCCGCCTCGTTCTTGTAGTAGCCGACCATCACGTTTTCACCCCAGACCTGGACTTCCCCCGATCCGTCCACAGACTGCGTGACTTCCGGATCGATCCGCACTTTCAACGTATAGATGGGCTTCCCGACTGCCCCCATGCGATGCTGATCCCAGGGCGAATAACTGATCAACGGGCCGCATTCGGTCATGCCGTAACCGACCGTATAGGGAAAGTTCAGGCGCCGCAGAAACGCCTCGACCTCGTCGTTGAGAGCCGCTCCGCCGATGACGATGGAGATGAACCGGCCGCCGAAAAGATCGAAAAGCTTGGCCCGGATCTTGTTGTACAGAATATTTCTGATTCCCGGAACCTTGACCAGGGCGCGCATCGGCGCCTTTTCCAGTTGCGGTTTGATGTTCTTGCGGTACAGCTTCTCGATCACCAGGGGAACGGTCAGAATCAGGTGCGGCCTCACCTGGGCCAGCGCCTGAACCAGGATCTTCGGGGAGGGGATCTGACTGAGGAAGGCGGTATGGCAACCGGTGCAGATGGGGAAAAGAAAATCGAAGGCGCAGCCGAAAGCATGGGCCGTCGGCAGAAACGATAACAGGCTATGACCGCTTTTCAGCTCGATGCTGTGCTGTGCGTAGTCGACATTGGCGGCCAGGCAGTTGTGCGTCAGCATGGCTCCTTTGGAAAAGCCCGATGTCCCGGAAGTATAGAGAATGGCCGCCATGACATCGTTTTCTATTTTCGGTAAAAGGAATTGTTCCCGTTTCAACACGCCGCCAAAAGATTCCAGGTACCGTTCATCCGCCTTTTCACACGCTTTCTGCACTCCTTTCTTTCGGATCTCCAGCAGACGGAGATCCTGGAGAGAGAATATCCCGTCGAGTCCCGTCATCCGGGTTTCGTCGAGCTTGTCGTAAATGGAATCTGTCACGAACAGCAAACGGGCGTCGGAATGGTTGACGATGTGATGAATATCACCGGAATGAAAATCGGGGAGGATCGGAACAATCACCGCACCGTAACTGATGGTCGCAAGGTAGGTCAACGCCCAGTTGACCGAGTTTCTTCCCAGCAGGGCCACTTTATCTCCCTTTTTCAGACCGTATTCCGAATACATCGAGTGCATCCACAGGATCCGGTCCGCCAGGCGGCCGTAGGAAATCGGCTCTTCCGAATAATTGGACAGGGCCGGTAAATCCCAGCTGGCACGAATGCTGTTCTGTACCATTTCCGTGAAAGGAACTTGTATCATGAATATCTCCTTACCAAAAGACCCGATTTCAGCAATCTACTTCTCCCCGAGCTCCGTCAACCAGGCCCGGGCTTCGGCACGAGCGGTGTCAACGGCGGCTTTTCCGGCACGGAAGAGCCGCTTCCACTCCCTGGATTTGGCCTCGAAAACCGGATCGGCGAATTTCCTGAATCCGTCGCGCATTTCGGTTCTGGCAGCGAAATCCACGCTGTCCGCCAGTTCGAGGAAAGACTGCAGACGGGATAGAATCATCTGCCGGGGATCGGAGGGATAACTCTTCTCGAAATTCACCCGGCGCCGTTCTTCATCCGCCCGGTTATGCCTGGCGAGTTCCGAAAACCCCTGCTCCATCATCGCCAGATTTTCCGGATTCCCGTACTGCTCCTTGAATTGCTTCTCCATATCCCGGATGGTTTTCTCCATCTCCGGTCTCATTTCCGCCGGCAACTGTTTGAGGTTCTTGCGCATCTCCAGAATCTGTCTGTCGAACTCGGTTTTCTGCTTTTCCAGTTCCTCCTGGAACGATTCCGGAATCTGCCGTTTACCCGGCATACTCTCCAGCCTGCGCCGCTGATACTCCTTCAGAAAATCGGATCCGGCCGTATATGTCCGGGCCCAGGCGAAAGCCCCGCGGATCCAGGAGAGGCGGGTCGACAAAGGGGCGGCCAAAAAGATTCGAGAAACCGGAGCGACGGAAACATCGCCGCTGACAACGGCATCGAGGACGGCGTCCCGGGCCGTATCGATCGTCACGCCCATCTGGGAGAGAACCTCGTCCTGTGGATAAACGTGGACAATCACCGAAGCAGCCAGAGCGAGGATCAACAACCATTTCATCGGAGGCCTCCTGGCTAGGATTATTACCACAGTGCAATTCAAGTGACAAGCCCGAAAGACCAGTCTTATTTTTTTTGCATCTCCCCCCAGTTGAGCCCGGTCTTCAAATCCACCTTCAACGGCACTTTCAACTCGAATGCATGCTCCATCTCGCGTCGGACCAGCTCCGTCAGAAAGGCTTCCTCTTCGGGCGGATATTCGAATACCAACTCATCGTGTACCTGAAGAAGCATGCGGCTGCCTTTCCCCTCCAACTGCCCGGCGATCCGGATCATGGCCAACTTGATCAGGTCGGCGGCCGACCCCTGAACGATGGTGTTGACGGCCATGCGTTGACCGTTCTCTTTCTCGTTGCGGTTCGAGCTCTGGATTTCCGGTATGTCCCTGCGACGCCCCAGCAGAGTGGTCACCAGAGCGCTCTGTTCCGCCCGGGCCAGGGTTTCGTCGATGAACCGCCGGACACCGGAATATGTGGAAAAAAAGCGGTCGATCAGTTCTTTGGCTTCAGCGAAAGGCACACCGAGCTCCTTTCCCAGTGAAAACGGCCCCGTACCGTACAGAATGGAAAAGTTGACAATCTTGGCCCGGCGTCTTTTCTCTTTTTCACTCAGATCCTCCCGGCCGGAAAACACCTGAGCGGCGGTGTGGCTGTGGATGTCCAGATCTTTCCTGAAGGCGTCCATCAGAGATGGATCTTCGGCAAAATGAGCCATGACCCGCAATTCCACCTGAGAATAATCCGCCGCCAGCAGACGCATGCCCGGTGAGGCCACGAAGGCCTTGCGCATGAGCACGCCGCCGATCTCACCGACCGGGATATTCTGCAGATTGGGATTGGAAGAAGAGAGCCTCCCCGTGGCCGCAACAGCCTGATTGAACGAAGTATGCACCCTGGATTCGGGATCGAGCTCGTCGGCCAGGGCGACGACATAGGTGGAAAGCAGTTTCTTCAGGGCCCGATACTCGATGATCAAGTCCACCACCGGAACACCGGCCAGATCGGCCAGGACTTCATTGTCAGTGGAGTAGGCACCGGTTTTGCGAGTCTTTTTCCCGGCCGGCAGATTCATTTTTTCGAAAAGAACATCTCCCAGCTGCTGGGAAGAATTGATGTTGAATTTGAAACCGACCCGGTCAAAAATCTCCAGGGTCAGACTGTCGATACGTCGGGAAAGGGTACGCCGGGACAGTTCCAGAAAGGGCTTGTCAATTCTGACCCCAAGGCTTTCCATATCGGCCAGCACGTTCAGCAGCGGCATCTCCACCTTGCGGTATAACTTGTCGAGATTCCGCTCCTCAAGAGCGGGCGCCAGAAGATTCACCAATCTTCGGGAACACTCCGAATCGTCGGCGCAGTATTCAGCCACCACAGCCACCGGGATTTCATCGAGCAGACGGGCACTGCGGCCGCTGCCGGCCAGGTCAGCGAAGGTCCGCTGGCTCACACCCAGGTATTCACCCGACATATCCTTCAGCTGGTGGTTGCGCCGGTTGGGGTGCAGCAGGTAACCCAGCACCATGGAATCGTCCATCTCCCCGGACACGGTGAAGCCGTTGTGCTTCAGGTGAATGAGATCAAATTTGATATTGTGCCCGGCCTTGCCGATTCTCCCCTCTCGGAAAAGGGGATCGACCGCAGCCACCGCCTCCTCCCTTTTCAGGAAAGGACCGTCGTCGGCCGGTCCGGCCAACGGAATGTAGAAACGATCCTGCCCTCCCACCAGGGAGAGACCGATCAATCTCGACGCATGAGGCCGCAAGTCGCTGGTTTCCACATCGATACCGATCAGCTTCTCTCCGGCCAGAGTCTTCTGCATTCGCCGGATATCGGACTCACTGCGGACGATGTGAGTCACCCGCTTCGGCATGGCTTCGGTTTTCACGATCTCAATTCCCATCCGGGCTGCCAGACCGCTGAAAGACAGGCGGTCAAACAACGGTGCCAGGACCTGACGCGGAGCCGGATCAAAAGCGGGAAGCGGTTCGTCGAACGGGGGCAATGCAGCCGGAGACAGATCGATGAGCCGACGGGACAAATGCAAGGCTTCGATGTTTCCGGCCACCTTCTGAAGCAGCTTGTCCCCTGTTTCCTCCCGGGCTGCACCGATCAGGTCGTCAAGACTCTCAAAACGGTCGATCAGTTTCTGTGCACTCTTTTCACCGATACCGGGCACCCCGGGCACATTGTCCGAGCTGTCACCGCACAAAGTCAGGTAATCGACGATGCGTCGGGGCGGCACACCGAACATCTCCATGATTCCGTTCTCATCCAGAAGCGCCTTCGCCTTGGGGTGGTAGATC
>CAYMND010000187.1:0-6058 GCA_964391685.1 uncultured Clostridia bacterium
ATCTGGCACGGGGGGCTGCGTCAAGAAAAGGAGCTTCTGGCCTCCTGTTACCGCAACAGTCTGGACCTGGCAGTACAACACAAACTGAAAAGCATCGCCTTTCCCTGCATCAGCACCGGTGTCTATGGATATCCCCCCGAATCTGCCTCCAAAATTGCCGTTTTCACCGTTCAAAATTTCGTTATGAATGAAACCACCTTGCAAAAAATCATCTTCTGTTGCTTTTCCGAAAGCGATTTCACGCGGTACACGAACCTTCTGAAATCAATCTGACACTCAATTAGTTCTCTACCCGCTCCAGAGTCTCTTTCCCGTTGAGCTTCATGGAATAGACACTGGATATTCCCGGTTCGTTCATGCTGATTCCGTAGATGAAGTCGGCTTCTTCCATGGTCTTGAAGTTGTGGGTGATAATCAGAAACTGGGTGTTGGCCTTCAGAATGTGAAGAAATTTTAGAAACCGCTGAATGTTGGCCTCATCCAGAGAGGCGTCAACCTCATCGAAAACGCAAAACGGAGAAGGTTTGTACTGGAACAATGCAAAAAGAAAAGCCAGAGAAGTCAGCGTCTTCTCGCCTCCGGAAAGAAGCCGCAACCCCTGCAGGCGTTTGCCCGGCGGTTGCGCCTTGATCTCCAGTCCGGTTTCCAGCACGTTGTCTGGATCCATCAGAGATAACTCCGCCTCGCCCCCCTCAAAGAGAATCTTGAAATTATGAATGAAATTCTCGGAGATCTCCCGAAAAGCCAGCTGGAATTTTTGTCTTGACTCGCTGTCGATCTTGTCGATCGCCTGGTTCATGTCAGCAATAGATGCCAGCACGTCCTGTTTCTGGTTTTCCAGAAAACCATGTTCCTTCATCAGCAGCTCATATTCTGATTCCGCCGAAAAATTCAACCGGTCGCTGTCCCTCATTCGACGCAGTCGCTCTTCCATATCCCCGGCCTGAGCCGACAGAGTCTCCAGCTCAATACCGGCAAATTCAGAGTCGGCTTCGATGTCGGCCAGCTCCAGATTGAGCTCTTTATAAGCCAGTTCCTGCAAACTGAAAAGATCCTTCTTGATTTCCGAAACCGTCAGCTCTTCACGAGCCCTTTTCTCCCGGGTTTCTTCCAGTCTCTTACGCCCCTGATTCAGGCTCTCGTTGACCTTCTTCAAATCGGCATTCACCTTTTCAAGGCCATTTTCACAAGCCAAGACCTCCTCATCGACCTGCTTGACCTCGCGTTTCAGTAGAAGATCCTGATCCCGGTTGCTCTCTTTATCCTTGTCCAGTGAGCCCAATTCCTTCTTGAATCGTTCAATTTCCTGTCTGTTCTGCTCTATCTGTGCTTTGAGCCGGCCTGTCTGCTGGGCCAGTCTGCGATTCTGATTTTCCCGGGCCCCGCTTCGTTCACGCTCCAGCTGGCATTCATGCTGTTTCTGGATGACCCGTTTTTCATGTTCGGCCAATTCCGAAATCGAAACCTGGTTGTCATTCTGAAAGGACTCCTTTTCCACCATGGCGTTCTTCAGCCGTTCTTCCGCCGCAGCCAGCCGTTTCTGCATGTCGATACGGGTGTCTTCCAGCTCCTGCCTGTTTTCTACAGCCATATCGATTTCGGTCTGGGTCAGCTCGATTCGTCTCCGGTTCTGCTCTTCCTGCCGGCGGCGGCTTTCCAGATCGCTCCGCAACCGCATCACTTCTTTCTCGGTCTCCTTGCGTTCCTCGGACAACTGAGCCAGACGCCGCTGCATTTCCTTGTATTCTGTCTCCAGCTCGGCTCTGCTTTCCTGCGCGGAATTCAGCCGCTTCTGCGTATCCGTCTGTTCCTTCTCAATGCGGCGAATTTCCGCCAACACATCCAACACGCCTTTTTCCCGCTTGCGGAAAAGCAGTCCGTCAGAAGAGACACTGGTTCCATCCCGGGTAACCAGCGGCACTCCGTGTTCAATAAAGATACGCAAAGCACTTCCAAGATCACGGACCACAAGACCGTTGGGAAAGAGCCCCTTGTCCAGGGAACTGCGCAGCGTGAACAGGTCGTGAACCGTACCTTCACACCCCTCCAGCTGGCGCAACGTTTCCCACTCTTCCGAGGGTACCGGACGACTGAGCTTTGCCTTGTCAAGACGGGCGACCACGTCTTCGTCGGATCCGTCGATCACCGGAGCATCCATGAGATCATAATAGAAGCTTTCCAACAGAAACCTGTCCGACGGCTTGGCATCAATCTTTTCCTGTAACCGCCATGCCCCCGGTCCGACTACAGAACTTCTGTCATCCCGAACCAGCTTCCCCTTCAGCTCCTCCACCTTCCTTCGGGTATGTGAAAGCGACTGCAGGTTCCCGGACAAGGTACGGCACTTTTCTTCGGCTTCCTGAAGACGACTGCGCAGTCCGGAATACTGCTTTTCGACCGTTTCGGTTCGTACGGATAGGTCCTCATGCTCCACCGTCAGCTGGGCCAGGTGCTCGGCAAGTTCCTTTTCATCGTTTTGACCACTCTGTTCCCTGAGGGCCAGGATGATCTTCTGTCTTGCCAGTACATCATTTTCGGCTCGCATCAGCTTTTTTTCGATCTCTCTGACCTCGTTGCTGCATCGCGAGAGTTCCGACTGGAGGTCAAACAGTCTTTTCTGAAGTTCTTTTTCCCTTCCGATAAAGCGACTGCGACCGTCATTCAGTTCTTTCTGCACCGCTACAAGTGCTTCCAACTCCCGGTCCAGCTTGCTGCCGGTATCTCTCCCCCGCTGAATCAACGCCTCCGCTTCGGTCTGCTGTGCAACCAGATCCGCCAGCTCATCTTTCCCTTTATCATTGTTCAGCGTCAGGTCTCCGATCCGTTGCCGCAGAAAATCCTGCCGCTGCATCAGTTTGTCATACTCTCCTTTCAGGGCAGTGAGACGGCGGTTGATTTCATACGATTTTTTCTGGGTCTCCTTCAGCTGTTGATCGAGTCTCCAGCGTTTCTCCTCTCCCTCCATCACTTTCGATTCCAGAGAAATCACTCCGCGCCCCAGCATCGTTTCCTCGTTCAACAATCCTTCGATCAACCGTTGGCGCTGCTGAAACTCTTTGGAAAAAACGATGTATTTCCGATGAATCACTGTTTTCTGCGCTCTCTGCCATTCCTCCTTGGCTTTTCGATACCGCTGCACGTAGTTGACCTGATTGCGAAGGTCCTTCAGACGGTCACCCTTGTCAGCCAGCAGAATGTCGATGTTTTCCAGGTTCTGCTGAGAAATGATCAGCTTCCCTGCGGTCTCCTTTTTTCGTTCCAGATACTTGGCGATTCCAGCGGCTTCCTCGATCAGCGCCCTCTGCTCGGTCGGTTTCAGTGCCAGCAGTTTTTCGATGCTGCCCTGTTCAAAAATATAATAGCCGGTCCCCCCTAGATTCATCTTGAACAACTCATCCTGGATGTCTTTGTGGCGGACCGCCCGCTCATTGTGGACATATCGGCCTTCACCAGTCCGAAAGAAGCGTCGGGCGATGTAGACCGGCTCCCCGTCAGTCCGGAAGGTGGCGGCCACTTCGGTCATGCCCAGTGGCTTTTTTGAAGCACTGCCGTTAAAAATCAGATCTTCATTGTTCTCTCCGCGCAGGTTCTTGATGCGTTGCTCTCCGAGCACCCACAGGATGGCGTCCACAATATTGCTCTTACCGCAGCCGTTCGGGCCGATGACTGCGGTAATCCCTCGATGAAACCGGATGAGAGTCTTCTCAGGAAAGGATTTGAATCCATGCAGCTCCAGCTTGTCCAGAAAGATGTTCATCTCCCCGACTCCTGAAGGCTCATTTCATGTTTGGCTTCATAGGCCTTGAGATATTTGAGTGCCGTCCCCTGGGCAGAAATCAGGGCGATGACCAGGCCTGCATATCCGTCGAGAAAGCCCAAACGCAGAAGATAATGTCGCAAAAAGGTAAGCGGAGGGGAAGCAATAGCCTTGACAATCAATCCCAGCGAATTCTTTTTTTTCCGAGACAGCAGGGTGGAATACCGGTTGAGGCGGGCTACATGATCCGAAATGTCGCGATACGTGTAGTGAAGCAGATCCCCGCCGAGATCCTCAGAACGACCCTCCAGAAGCAGCCGCTCGTGGATGATGCCCTGCCACTGGGCTTTGGTCTTATCGAACAACCTGACTTTCCGGTCCGGATACCAGCCGGAATGTGTTACAAAACGACCCAGATACCACGTTTTACGAGGCATCGTGTACCCACTGACTGTGGGCTTGTCCAGTTTCTTCAGTGCCCGGATCTCCTCGACAAGTTCGGGCGAAAGCCGTTCATCCGCATCCAGGCTCAGAATCCAGGGGCACGAAACCAAAGAATTGGCGTAATTCTTCTGGGTACTGTAATCACTGAACGCCCTCTGGACAACTCGTGCGCCCCGGGCACTGGCCAACTCCGCTGTTCCGTCGCTGGAATAGGAATCTACAACAACAATCTCTTCGCATACGGCACGCAGGCTGTCCAGAGCCGCAGGTAACCGGTCAACCTCATTATATGTTATGATTACCGCAGAAATCTCCATCCCCTAACCATAGCCAATTCAGGCCAACTAGTCAATCATCAAAGCTATTTCTCGATACTCAGATCCCCACTGCTGCTGGACATCAGCACTCGGTACAGCGCCTTGCCTCTCCGGGCCGTTTTCTCCAGCATCTTCCTTCGGTTCTTCTCAACAATCCGCTCGAAATCGAAATCGAATGGCGCCATGATCCGCCCCCTGTCCTTTCCGGTTGTACAGACAAATTCCGCATCATCCGGATTTCCGTTGAGCTGAAGTGTTACCGTACCGGAAGCGCTCTTCATAGTGAGATCTGCAGATATCGGGGACGCCAGACGCAAAAGCAAGGATCCCGAAGCACTTTTCATCTGGCATTGACCTTCCAGGACGATGTCCCTCGCCGATATGTCCCCGCTGGCCGTCCCGGCTTTCAACCTCACCCTGGATTCCTTGATCACCAGGTCCCCGGAAGCCAATGAAATCGCCGCATCTCCTTTCAACCCCGAACACCAGAAATCGGAACTGGCTCCATAAATCTTCACGTTACCCCGGATGCTCGACAATTTGACGTTCCCGCTGGCACCGTTGAAACTGATGTCACCATCAATATCCGCCCCTTCAAGATCGCCGCTTGCAGTCCTGACCTCAAAGCGCCCCTGTACCCTGCTCAACTCCACATCACCCGAAGCGTTCCGAATTTTCAGGTCGAGCTGAAGGTCCCGGGCTCTACACCCGCCTGAAGCGCTGACGAATTTGACTGCAGTTCCGGCGGGTATGGAGACGGTCCATCTGGATTGCCCGTTGTATGCGCCCCTGTCCAATGATTCACTCAAGAACAGTTCTTCATCCTGGACTTCCAGCACAGACGTATACCTTTCCGGAGAAAAAGTATGCGTCACCAGAACGTGAATCTGCCCATCCGGGCTCAAATCCAGATTCAGGTCACCGCAGACAGTTTTCACCGAAACAGTTTTTACTGCGGCAAAAGCCTTCTCGATCCTATGGGTATCGTCGGCCGTCAGGCCAAAGGCGAAAATCAGTGCAAACAATATACCTTGTCCTATTTTCGGGTTTGTGCGCATCATTTTTTCCTCCTGTTTTCTTTCAAAAAGAGATGTTTGATCATCATCAGGGTTGCACCGCGCATATCGGCTTTAAGCGAGGTTTTCCCCGAATGCTCCGTAAATTGGATGACCCGACCGCTTTGCCGCCCTTCAAGCTGAGCAAACGGAAACGCCAGAAAGACACCTCGAGGACGATCATCTTCCAGGGAGAGCATGATCCTCCCGACAGTCGATTCCGGATCAAAGACTGCGGCCGATGCATTTTTCAACTTCAAATCCAGCTTTTTTTCCCTCGACCCTTTCCGCCCGACAGCAACAAAACCGTGGCCTGAATCAAGAGACACGGAAAGACTCCCGTTGACATCGTCGATATGGAAATCGCCATTTTTCAGTTCCATGGTCAAAGGGGCAGACACTCCATGTACATGTACGGTTCCGTTTTCCACTTTCACATCTGAGAAACGATCCCTTCTCCCGAATCCAATCATCAGGTCCGCCCC
>CAYMND010000188.1:0-5998 GCA_964391685.1 uncultured Clostridia bacterium
TCCATTCCGGACATCAGGCCCGCCGCCGTATCGCTGAGGGAGGCGATGGGAGTCATGGAGTTCATGATCTCATGTGTCAGCACCCGGATCAGGCTCTGCCAGGCCTGGAGCTCCTTTTCCTCGAGCACCTTGTCGATATTCTGCAGTGAGATCAGTCGTAGAGGCTGATCCCCCATCCGGAGAGCGGTAGCGTATACCAGAGCCGAAAACCGGGTCTTCTCTCCCTCTGCCGCAACCGTCTGTTTCTGCCCGTGACGAATCTCGCGCAGAACTTTCACAAAATCGGAATTGAAAACCGCAACCAGGTCGTCGAGACATCCCAGGTGTCCGACCTTCAGAAGGTTCCTGGCGGCACGGTTGATGAATTCCACCCGCCCGTCTGCTCTGACGCTGAACAGCCCGATGTCGATGTGCTCGATGATCGTCTGCAGATAACGGTGCTGCTTCTCCGCCTGATCCCGGTTTTGCTTGAACAGACCGAACACCTCATGAAAGGCATCGTACAGAGCGGCACTGTTGCCACCGAGTTGCGGCCGGGGCGGGAAGGACTGCTGAAAGTCTTCATACTTGACGGCTTCCAGGAACCGCAGCAGCTCCCGATTCTGATGATCGAGCAGTTTTAGCAGCCGTTGAAGCTGAAAAACCAGCAGAACCAGAAGCAACAGAGGCGGCAGCAAGCCTCCCCGGGTTCCGACGCTGAGAATGCAGGCAGCGAACGTTGTCAGGATCAGCACCATTCTGAAAAGGATTCGAACTGTTTGCCGATGAATAAAAGTAGTTTTCATGCCGATTACAGTCGGTGCTTTTCCATCCGACGATAGAGAGAGGCTCGAGTCAGTCCGAGTTCCTCCGCCGCCCTGGATATGTTGCCGCTGTATTTCTTCAGCACCTTGGAGATTACAGTCTTTTCAATCGCCTCCAGTTTCAAATCGTCAATCTGAAGGTCCTCTCCTCCATCACCGTCATACCGGGTTCTGAGATTGAAATCGGCATCCTGAAGTCGTTCTCCTTCACACAGAATCACCGCACGTTCGATGGCGTGCTTGAGTTCCCGGATGTTGCCGGGCCAGCTGTGGGCTTTCAATTTCTCCAGAGCTTTCGGGCTGAGCTCTCGGGAGCCCTTCTGGTACTTCCGGACAAACATGCCGATGAAAAACCTGGCCAGGTCCGCAATATCGTCCGTTCGCTCCCGCAGCGGAGGGAGATCGATCTCCACCGTATTGATGCGGTAGAGCAGATCCTCGCGAAAACTTCCCTCCTTGACCATGGCCGGTAGATTCATGTTGGTGGCGCAGATCAGACGGATATCGATGGGAATCACGTGATTGGCACCCAGACGCCGTACCTCCCGGGTCTCCAGAACCCGTAGAATCTTGGCTTGAAGATGAAGGGGCAGATTCCCGATCTCATCCAGGAACAGGGTGCCGCCGCTGGCCACTTCGAATCGCCCTGCCCGGGCCTGCCGGGCATCGGTGAAAGCCCCCCGCTCGTGTCCGAACAGTTCGCTTTCGAAAAGAGTCTCGCTGATCGCCCCCATATCGACGCCGATGAAGACCTCTTCGGCACGAAGGGATTCCCGGTGAATGGCACGGGCCACGAGTTCCTTTCCCGTACCGTTTTCTCCGCAGATCAGGACGTTGGCTTCGGTCCCGGCCACTTTGTTCACCGTGGCGAAAACCTGACGCATGGACTCCGATGAACCCACCAGGTCGTGAAATCCCCGCTCACCATCCCGACTGAGCTGGCGGGTCTGATGCACCAGCTGTTCGATGCGGTTTCGGCTCTGGCTGAGATCGAGGGCAGACAGTATTGTGGCCAGCAGTTTTTCGTTGGTCCAGGGCTTGAGGACGAAGTCCTGTGCTCCCTCCTTGATGGAACGCACCGCCAGCTCCACATCACCGTACGCCGTAATCAGAACCACCACCGTCGTCGGATGAATCTCCTTGATCTGCCGCAGGTAGTGAATCCCCTCTTCACCACTGGTCACATCCCTGGAGAAATTCATGTCCAGCAGCACCACATCGAAACGCTCCTGGCTCAGAAGATAAGCCAGGGAATCGGGATCGGCGCTGGCTACCACTTTCTGGACATGCTGTTTCAGCAACAGAGTTGCGGCCTTCAACACATCCCGGTCATCATCCACAATCAGCACAGATCCGTTTCTTTTTTCCGTCATCGGTACTCCACATCCTATGTAAGCAATTTGAGTACCTTTGTCAAACCCCCTGATAACATTGACAGGAAGAACTTTCTGACCTCAGTGCGACCGCCTGGCTGTCCGGCGTCGGACAGTCCTGTTCAGAGTCGGACACTCGTCAGCTGGATCGGAAGCGCCTCATCAGGTCATCCAGATTCGACCGATAGCGTCGGCCCCAGTTCCAGCATTTTTCGTTTTCCAATACGACTTTGATGCCGTAGGGCCGAAAACTCTTCAATTCCCGGATACGCTCGATGTTGACGATCACCGAACGATTGATACGCACAAAACGGCTCTTGTCCAATCGGGTTTCCATGCTGGCCAATGTATCGCGAATCA
Source organism: uncultured Clostridia bacterium (assembly GCA_964391685.1). GTDB lineage: Bacteria > Acidobacteriota > Aminicenantia > UBA2199 > UBA2199 > CAYMND01. The sequence goes on from CAYMND010000188.1 coordinate 2,537, forward strand.
AGTATCTCTCTTTGCCCCTGTAGATTCTGACGTAGTTTCCCTCTGCCTTCATCCAGTCGATTTCATCCATCATTACGAATACAAACCGTCCTGAGGTTTTTAGGATCAACCGTTCCTGATTTACCTCATTCACCTCACACCTCCGCTTCAGATCATTCATACCCCATTTGCTTCACAACTGAATTTTAACAGACTTTTTTGACTTTATCTTTTCGGATGAGACCTCTTGTAAGCGAATGATACCGCTAAAAATGAACTTTGCTGACCCTTGAATCATCCAGCATGTGATTCGTCACTTTTTTACAAATTTAAAACCAAAAAAACAGCTTTTCATCCGCACTTCACTTCCGGCAGCGTACGGTTCCGGCTCTACCGGACTCAATCGCCGAACTGTGATAAAATAAAACCGGTGTCAAATCCAGAAAGATATGAAGAAGAAAATGAAACAGGAAAAAAGAGGTCAAATGAAAAAGATCATTCTCGTAACCGGAACATCATCGGGTATCGGCAGAACCTGCGCCGATCATCTGGCAGGCTGCGGTCATCGTGTATACGGACTCAGCCGCAAGCCCAATATGGACGAAGAGAGACAATTCACACCAATCCCCTGCGATATCACCGACATCCCGGCATTGAAAAAAGCGGTTGATCAGATCGTTGCGGACGAAGGCCGCATCGATGTCCTGATCAACTGTGCCGGAATGGGGATCGCCGGTCCCATCGAGGAGACGGAGACGGAACTCGCCCGTCAGCAGATGGAAATCAACTTCTTCGGCACCGTCAACTGCATCCAGTCCGTACTGCCGTTCATGCGGCGACAGAAAAACGGCCTGATCATCACCATCAGTTCCATCGGCGGCCTGATGGGACTTCCCTTTCAGGGCTTCTACAGCGCCAGCAAGTTCGCGCTGGAAGGACTCACCGAAGTCCTGCGCATGGAGTTGAAAGGCTCGGGCATCCGGGCCACCCTGGTGAACCCCGGTGACTTCCGTACCGAATTCACCGCCCGACGCAGAAAAATCACCCGCAGCGAGCAGCCCGATTCCCCCTATTACGAGCAGTTCAAGAAGAGCATCATTCAGATCGAAAAAGACGAAAACGGCGGCAAGGATCCGATTCTGGCCGCCAGGCTGATGGAAAAGCTGGTCAACAAAAAATCCCCGGCCGTCCGTTACCTGACCGGTGCCTTCGAACAGAAGCTGGCGGTTTTTCTCAAGAGGATATTACCCTCGAAACTGTTCGAGTGGATTCTGGCCGGCCATTACAAAATCTAGCGGCCAAAGCTGTCCGGATCGCCGAAGACGACCTGTCCTTCAAAGAAAGTCAGTAATACCTTGGCGCCGTGAATCTCGTTTACCGGGATGTTGAACAGGTTGCGGTCCAGAACGATGAGGTCCGCCTTCTTGCCCACCCGAAGCGAACCGGTTTCCTGTTCCAGGAAATTGGCAATGGCCCCGTTGATGGTGAAGCTTTCGATCATTCGTTCCAGGCTGGTTCCTTCCTCAAGCCACAGGGGCGACCCGGTTTTGGCTTCTCCGGGCTCGCAACGGCTGATGCCGGTTTCGATAGCGATCAGCGGGTTGCAGGGAATGGTGACCGGATAATCGCTGGCCGAAGCCACGATCACACCGGCCTTGAAGAAACTGTTCATCGGGTACTCTTTCTCTTCCCGTTTGCGCCCAAGGTAGGGCAACTGCATATTGAAATAATAGGTATCCTTCTTGAACCAGTAAGCCTGCGGGACCGCCACGACACCGAGCTCGAAGAAACGGGGGATGTCACAACCGTCGACCAGTTGAAGATGGGTGATGCTGTGCCGGGAATCCCGTGTACCGTTTTCCTGACGGACAAAAGCCAGGGCGTCGAGCATGGCACTGGTGGCGGCATCACCGATGGAATGAACGTGAATCTGAAATCCCAGCCGGTCCACTTCGACACAGAAGCGAGCAAGAGACTGCGGTTCCCAGAGCAGCTGGGAGCGAAAACCGGGTAAATGCAGGTAGGACTCCTTCAGGAAAGCGGAACTGCCTTCCACTACCCCATCCATGAACAACTTCACCGATGAAGTCCGGAAATGATCCGAATTGTTGCAGCGCCGCTCCTCCACCAGGGAGGTGATCTGAGCCAGTCCCTTGGCTGGATCCGCGTAGAGAGAGGCCCGGAATCGCATTCTCAGACGATGCTCCCTCTCCAGACTGCGATAGGCCGCAGTGTCGTTGCTGCCGGCGTCAAGGGAGGCGTCATGAACCGTTGTGATTCCGAATGAGAGAGCCATATCCTGATAGGCAAGAAGCCCCTTTTTCAATTCTTCCACACTGTAAGGCGGGAAAATGGGGACGATCAGATCCACAGCACTTTCACGCAAAGTTCCGGTTGGTTCGCCGGTCTGAGGATCCCGCTCGATAATTCCTCCGGCTGGATCGGGAGTCTCGGCCGTGATTTCAGCCATCTCCAGAACCCTGGAATTGACCCAGCGGGAATGTCCGTCTTCTGAAGCCAATGCTACCGGTATATCACCGACAAGCGCATCGAGACGCCGACGATCCGGGCCGGTCTTGCCGAAAAAAGTGTTCTTCCAACCGCGCCCCCTGATGAAACTCGGATTGGGATTGGCATGGACGAAATCAGTGATCGCCCTCAGGTAGCCATCCAATGATTCCTCATTGTTCAGAAGAATTTCATAGAAATGCTTGTACGCACTGACTGGATGAGCATGGCTGTCGATGAAGCCCGGTAAAACCAACCGACCCTTCAGGTCGACTATCCGCGTTTTCGGGCCGATGTACTTGTCAACATCTCGATCGTCTCCGACGAATACCAACCGCCCCTCCCGGACGGCCAGAGCCGAAGCCTTCGGCTGAAACGGATCCACGGTATGGATGAACCCGTTTTTCAGAATCAGGTCGGCGGGAATCCGATTTTCGGCGGTACCCAAAATCGAGAAAGCGATCAACAGAAGAAGTGTAAGGAATTGTTTGAACAGGATTTTCCCCTTCATGATGAGAGAAGAAATAGGTCCTATAGGACATATAGGACCTATTCTGCTTTTCCTCAGCCCATTCCGGAAAAGCCCAGGAAGGCCAGGGCCAGCAGACCGGTGGTCACCAGGGCGATGGGAGCTCCCTTCATGGCGTCGGGGACGTCCATCAGGTCCAGACGTTCCCGGATACCGGCAAAGATGACGATGGCCAGACCGAAGCCCACAGCCGTTCCGAAAGCGTAGATGGTGCCGGTGATCAGGTTGAGATTCTTCTTGAACACGATGACCGTGGTTCCCAGAATGGCGCAGTTGGTGGTGATCAGCGGAAGAAATACACCCAGGGCCTGATAGAGGGGCTGACTGACCTTTTTCAGTATGAGTTCCACCATCTGCACCAGGGAGGCGATGACCAGGATGAAGACGATAGTCTGCAGGTAGCCGATCCCCAGGGCATCGAGCACCTTGACCTGGATGAGAAAAGT
>CAYMND010000189.1:0-5962 GCA_964391685.1 uncultured Clostridia bacterium
CTCCCTGGCCAACACCTGGATATCGGTGCCGGGGAAGCCTTCCCCTACGCACCCAGTTACGGCTTGATGCCCTTGCGCCAACGCTGGCAAGCCCTTCAAAGGGAAAAGAATCAACTGCTGAAAACCAAAAACCTGGAATCCAGCCTGCCGGTGGTTACCTGCGGACTTACCCATGGACTGTCCACTGTCGGCTACCTCTTCTGCGAGGAAGGTGATGAAATCGTCACCGCGGACCTGTACTGGGACAATTACGAACTGGTCTTTGACAATGGTTTCGGAGCAACTCTTCGGCCGTTCAACCTGTTCAAGAACGATGCCTTCGATCTCGAATCCTTTCGCAACACCCTGATGGGCGGGAAAAAAGGTAAAAAAATCATCCTGCTCAACTTTCCAAACAACCCAAGCGGATATTCTCCGACTCAAGAAGAAGCCCGGACCATCGTGGCCGTTATCAAGGAATGCGCCGAAGCCGGCAATCAGCTGCTGGTCATTCTCGACGATGCCTATTTCGGGTTGTCTTTCGAAAAGGAAGCAATCAACGAATCATTGTTTTCTTCACTCATTGACCTACACGAACAGGTACTGACAGTCAAAATCGACGGCGTGACCAAGGAGGAGTATGCCTGGGGCTTCCGCGTCGGATTCATCTCCTACGGGATAAAATGTGGTGGAAAGGCTCTTTACGACGCCTTAGCGGCCAAGACCGGAGGAGCCGTCCGCGGTTGCATATCCAACGCGCCCCACCTCAGCCAGTCACTGGTTCTCAAAGCATTGCAGAGTTCCGAATACGAGATTGAAAAACGAATCAATGCGGCCAAAATCGAGGAGCGATACCGGAAAGTGAAGGAAATTCTTGGGAAACGTCCGGAATTATCTGAATATTTTGACGCTTTGCCTTTCAACTCAGGCTACTTCATGTGCATTCGTCTCAAGAAACACAACGCCGAAGAAATTCGGCAAAAATTGCTGAATGAATATAATACCGGACTGATTGCTTTCCAGGAAAAAGGGTTATTGCGCATCGCCTTCTCTTCACTGGCAGCCGAAAAAATGGATCGTCTTTTCGATAATATCTATCAGGCATGCAGGAGGTAGAATACGATGAGAGGTGCTTTAATCGTCATCTTAATCGCCGGGGCGGTTTATTTCTTCCTGGTGAAAAAACAGACGGAAAAGACATTGGAAGTCACCGAAAAGGGCATAGCTGCTATTGAAAAAACCAGACAAACAGCCCAGTTCGCCGACTGGAGTTACATCACTCAGGCATTATCCCATTACCTCACTGATCACGGTTCATATCCCGACAATCTCGAGGATTTGATTCCCAACTATCTTCATGGCCGCCACTATCTGAACGATTCCTGGGGAACGCCGATCCGCTACCAAAAGGAAGCTGCGGGGATCACATTGATCTCCGCCGGTCCGGACCGAGAAATGGGGACCGGAGACGATCTGACCAAAACAATCTGAAATCCGGAAGGGAAACGATCCCCCTCATTTTGAATCGCAACCCTTCCGGATGGTAACCGCTCTACTTACAGAAATTTGCCTTTAATGGCCTTTGCACGCTTGATTCCTTCCGGCAGAATGATCACCGACTTCATGTTTCTGGGCTGATAGATCATTTTTTCACTCTCCAGTTCATTAAGCGCTTCGAAAAGATACCCCTTCCAGGAACGAAACACCTTTTCTCCATTTTGATCTCCGTGTTCTTCCTCCCAGCCGCTGAGAAACAAAAGCAACAGGTTCAAGTCCTTCAGATTCTGATCCATGATGCAATCCTTCAGACTGTAATCCGTTTCTCGATCAATTCGAACACCTTCTCACCGATCCCCTTCACCTTCATGATGTCCTGTTTCCGTTTGAATGGCCCGTTTTCCTTTCTGAACTGCACGATCCGTTCGGCGATTCTCACTCCGATACGCGGCAGCGACGACAATTCCTGTACCGGAGCCGAATTGATATTGACCAATTTCTCCTGCGGGTCAACACCGGCCGTGTTCTTCACAGTCGAATCCACAGCAGCGAGCGGTAATGTCACCATGAGCAAAGCAGTCATCAAACACATCATCACAATCTTTTGCAAACTTTTCATTTTTTCCTCCTGCAAGTGCAACTGCAAGTTTATTGCCATAGCAGCATCCGATCGACATCAATATTACCCTGTTGTTAGTTATAAACGCCCAAGACACCACTTCATACCAATCCAGACAACAAATCAAATGGTTAACACATATGCAAATCATGCATGTTAACAAAAATTAACAGTTCCGCCTCCATAAAACCAGAACAAGTCCTCAGCTGGCCGATTCGACAGATTTGATTTTTTGGCACAACAATTGCTGGATTCCAGCCAGGAGGAGCAGCATGAAACACTTCCATCAAGCCAGAGGCTTCAGTCTCCTGGAGGTCCTGATCAGCATGGCCATGATTACCACATCCATTCTTCTGATTTGCAGCAGCCTGATAACCGGCCAGAAATCGGTACACAGATCAAGATCCAGATTTGCCTTCGATGAACAGATCGAATCAATAGCCCAGCAGAAACTCAATCAGATGAAAGATTCGGATTCTCAGGCCAATGGCGAGGAAAATATCGAAGGAACTGACTGCCGGTGGGTCATCCGCAGTGAAGGGGGCCTGATCACCATATCCATACAGGGCGAGAATAGGAAGGAAAAGCTTCAAAAACAGCTTTCTGTCTGCAAGTCTGCCTGGCTATCCGGAATGGGAGAAAAAAATGAATGACGGATTCTCTCTGATGGAGTTCATGGTAGCCATGACCATCACACTGATGCTGCTGACCTTTATCGTCAGTCATGCCGGCATACTCGGTCAACGCTCGGCCAGAATCATGGACAACCAGGAACGCCTCGAAGCCCTGTTCAACACAGTGGACTTCTTTAAAGCGGACATAAGCTCCTGCGGAAAACGTCTTCAGGAAGCTCAAAACCTTTTGCCATCAATCTGCTTCGAAACAACACCGCACAAACTGACCATCCGGTTGGGTGCCGGTTCCGAAGTCCTGCCCGTACCTGTGAAGGCAAAATCACAAAGCCTGGAAATCATGACACCGGAATCTTTCGCCGACGGGAAGACAATCCTGGCCTACGATACCGAATCGGGGCAATTCGAGTGGAATCGAATCAAGAAAAAGACAAGACAGCGCCTGATCTTCGAAAACTGCCTACAGAACGAATATCCATCCGGCAGCCGACTGGTTGTGGTCAAGTCCGTCACATATCAGCATGACCCGGCCAAACAGATTTTAAGCCGCAAGGTGGACAGAGCACCGGCCCAACCGATGCTGGAACAGGTCAAGGATTTCTATTTTTCCTTTCACCCGGAACAGGCATCCATGCTGTACCAGCTGGAACTGTGCACCGGAGAACAAGTCAGGGGTTATATCGCTCTGAACAATCTGGTCTTGCCATGAACAGAAACAATCTTCAACAGAAATCAGGTTTTATCCTGATTGGCGCCATCCTGCTGCTCACCCTGGGCCTCAGCGCCGTGTGCCTGCTGATCTCCGCTCAAAACCACCATAAACTTTGGCGCCTTCGTCTGGAAAGAAATCAGGAAATCCGGTCCCAACACAACCGCCTGACCCGCATCACCCACCAGATCATGAACCGCTTGATGCGGGAACCGCTTCCTGAAACAGAACTTCTGCAACGGAACGAACACTGGTCCGCCATCCTGGATGATTATGTGGACACAGATAGCGGCACCTTCTCTATAGAAGCTGAATATCTGCCAATCAATGCCGATCCGTTCGAACCGCTCAGAATGAACATCGATCTGTTCATTTCCATTCAGGATCATGTTCCGGGAATGGCTCATCTTGCCTTACTGAGGGGTTTGTTCTGCTCCGGTCGCTTTCCCATCGGAACAGTGCCTTTTCTTACCGCTGATGGGTCCCAGCCTGTTGTACCCTTCGGTTCTTCCTTCTCCAGAATCACATTTTCGGACTCAACCACAGCTTTTACCCGAAGCGCAAACTCTGAAAGCGAAAACTGGATCGATCCGCTGCCTTTGCTGTCGATTCCACTGGGAATACCCATCTCATCCCTCGACTGGGCAGCAATCTCCGGCTTGCTGGGGCTGGACATGAATTGTCCGATCGAAATGGGCGTCTACCCCATTATCTCGGAGAATAACTTGAAAGCACTCGTGGTCATCGGAACCATTGACCAAATGATCCTGTCGCAAACCGAAACAGAGCAGAAAATCGAATTCATACAGGGTGAGACCAGCACTCTCTTCAGTTATGGTTTCGATCCGCAATTCAGCAGTCTCAACGGGCATGAACTCCCACTCGAGTCCCAATTTTTTGAAAACATCGTAGTGTTCGGCAACATTCAATCTCTCGAGCAGAACGGCATAGACGGTCTGGCATGGTTCTGCTCTCTGTACATATACGCTGACGGAGCGATCCGCATCAGCACACCGTTGACTGCAGCCATATCACCGAACGACCATGAAAGAAAGGGTTCCATCACCCTGATTGCCTCCCGCACAGAAAACGCCCCATCTTCTCTTCCTTCAGGAATATTCATCGATCTAAAGGGGAAAGTCGAATTGGACGCCCACCTGATCAGCACAGGAGTGATTCGAACGACTGGGGAACTGATTCTGAACGGCAGTCTTTGCGCCGCCGCCTTTGAAGGAGCTTTTCCGAAAATCATTCATCAAAAACCCGAACGTGAAATGCCGGCAGGACCGGATATCCGATTCTTTAACAATCTGCACTTCCTGGGAATCGAGGAGATTTTCGATGATGCCGAATAAAATCCGGAAACACTCGTCTGGCTTCACCCTGACTGAAATTTTGGTCATTTTGTCCATTATTTCACTTTTTGCGACCATCTCCATCCCTCCTCTGCAGACCTTCATCCAAAAACTCCGATTCCATGGCTGCCTGAGACAGATCAGCCAGCTCATGCGGCAGGGACAGACCCTTGCTCGAGAAACATATCTCCCCTGCAGACTGGTTTCGGATCAAGGGAAAGTGATTCTGCAGAAAAAAAAAGAAGGCACGTGGCAAACGACCCGTTTCTCTTGCAGTCCCGCCACCGGAATCCAGATAAAATTCAACCAGATTCCTGTCTTCTATCCAAGCGGTGCCATTGTTCCACTCTGTACCGTTACCGTTACTCTGAAACAAAGAAAATACAGCCTGACCATATCGGCAGCCGGTCGCATCCGCTCACAACGAGTGTCTTGACGATTCCGGCAGTCGAGATCTGCAGTTTCCTTCAACTTTCCTGTATCTGCAGTAAAGATTCATCTCGAGATTCATGAATTCATCGAGTGAACAGACTCTTTGAACCTTCTCCGATAGGATGACCTCCAGATCGGAAAAAAAACTGTCGCTTACCGTCTCATCGAGTTTTACTGCCAACTTTCGCATCTTCTACTCCTGAATCAACGATACCGTGCTTTTATTCATTCAGGATAAAGAAAATGTTTGTTTTTTTTAAAATTCAATTCCGAATCTCTTTTTCAGAGCCAGAACCACGAGAACAACAATCAGGAGATGCAACCAGATCCAATGAAGGCTCAGACCGAAAATGGAAAATGTTCTTCCCGGGTAATTGATCCGAACGGCTGATGCGGGGGCTGCAGCCTCCAGAGGCATTTCAACGGGGTAGAGCAGTCCATCGAGAATATGCCCCCGATGTTTTTTTTGTGAAAGCGCACTGCGAATTGCATCATCTCCGCAGCGAATCTGTTTTTCAACCCTGCCTCCGGTGGTCTTAAGCTCCAGTTGAAATGTGCCAGGCTGCAGAACCTGAATCTGCCAGTGGGCCTGGTGATGAGCGTAAACGTAAACGGGAGCCATGGTTGCCCGATACCACTTCTCTGGAAGCAGCTCCGGTTCCAAGACATCCAGATTTTCAGAAAAGGTGGCCTTGATCTCCACCAGATCACCTGGGCGAAAAGGAGCCAACCCGTACCG
>CAYMND010000190.1:0-5937 GCA_964391685.1 uncultured Clostridia bacterium
CATCGCTGAGAAACTGGCTGATCACGGTCATCTTCATCGGGCCTCTCCAGATGACAGCCGCATCGGGGTCCGGCATGAAGAACTGGACCGACATCACCTTCACTCCGTTGCTCAACACCGGTCTGATGCCCTCCCGGTCCGCATCGGAGTACTGGCCCACGAGTCCCATCATGGTGGGAATGCTCGGACCATGAATATCGATGTCCATGAGTCCTACATTTTTCCCCTGTCGGGCCAGGGAGACCGCCAGATTGACAGCCACGGTGCTTTTCCCGACTCCTCCTTTCCCGGAGAGAACGATAATCTTATGCTTCACCCGAGCCATACGGGATTTCAGCCTCAACTCCGCCGCTTTACGCTCGTCCTGCTGATCATGCGGTCGTGCCTTGCGCGAATCGCAGCCTTCACTATGGCAGTGACTGCACTCATCCACGCTGCCTTCACATTCGTTAACATCTTTCTCTTTTTCACTCATTCTCAGATGACTCCTCTATTCTCGATCTACATTCTATCAAAATTTCTATTCATTCCACAGCAGCGACTTCAATCTGTCCAGCGCGCTGCGGATGTTGACGATGCTTTCACTTTGGGGTCGACTCTCCGCCAGGCTCAGCCCCTGCACCTGGGCCCTGGTGAACTCGGGATCGAAGGGGATCCGGCCGATCACCTCGACTCCCGCGGTTTTCATCTTCTCCTCGAGGGCATCGGAGATGGCCGGATTGATGTCGCACCGATTGATGAGACAGAAGGCCCTGAGCTTGAAGTGTCGGCAGAGTTCCGCCACCCGATCCAGATCGTGAACCGCGGACAGGCTGGGCTCGGTCACCATCAATACGGCATCGGCACCGGTTATGGAGGCGATGACCGGACAGGCGATCCCCGGAGGACCGTCGACAATCAGCCATTCACTGCCTTGTCGCTCGGCAGTCTCTCGGGCCTTTTTGCGAACCAGTGAAACCAGTTTTCCCGAATTTTCGGCTCCGGCCAGCAGCCGGGCATGGCACATCATCCCCAGCCTGGTTTTGGAGACAAAAGACTCTCCGCACAAACGGGGCAAAAACTGGATGGCCTGTTCGGGACAGAACCGTACGCAGACCTTGCATCCCTCGCACCCCGTCGCCTTGACCAGGGCTTTCCCCCCGGCTTTGGGAGAAAGAGTGATGGCATCGAAACGGCATAGAGTTTCACACAGGCCGCAGGCAGTGCACTTTTCCGGATCGACTTCGGCCAGGTTGCCACTGATGAACGGTTCCTTGGAACGAATTTCAGCTCCCAGCACCAGATGCAGATCGGAAGCGTCCACATCGCAATCGGCCAGGGTCACCGACTCCAGCAGGGCCGCCAGTGAAGCACTGATGCTGGTTTTCCCCGTTCCTCCCTTTCCACTGAGTACCACCAGCTCTTTCACGATGCGCCTCCGAATTGTACCTCGATTCTTTCCAGCATCTCTCTCAAGGGAGAGGCATACTCCGGCAAGGCGTCGAGCAGCGTTCCGCCGGTCGAATAGATCTCGGCGATGCGCCGGCTCATGGGGATGCGCATCCAGACATGAATGGCATTCTCCCTGCAGTACCGTTCCACGCCATCGTCGCCCGCATCGGCTCGGTTGATCACCACCCCGTAGGGCAGGGACATCTGCGTCAGTGTAGCCACCGCCAGATCGAGATCGTGCAGACCGAAGGGTGTTGGTTCCGTCACCAGGAGCACGTAATCCGCCTCTTCGACGGCCGCGACCATGGGACAGGATGTACCCGGCGGGGAATCGATTACCGTCAGTCCCGGACCGCTTCGGTCCAGTACGGCCCGAATCAACGGCGGCGACATGGGATGACCGACATCGAGCCGGCCCTGGACCCAGTGTACCTGGCGATATTGTCCCGAAACCAGTTCCCCGATCCGCCGGGGAATCTCTCGGATCGCCTTTTGTGGACAGACCATCATGCATCCGCCGCAGCTGTGACAGAGTTCCGGAAAAACGAGGGTCTGTCCGGGAAACACCGCCAAAGCGTTGAACTGACAGAAGCGGGCGCATTCTCCACAGGCATCGCACAGCTTCATGTCCACCTGTGGAATATTCACACTGACCGTCTCGTGGGGGTTCTCCTCTCCGGGAAGAAACAGATTCGCGTTGGGTTCCTCCACATCACAGTCCAGGAGAGTGGCTCCATCGGAAACCAGAGCCAGGGCGATGGACAAAGTGGTTTTTCCGGTTCCGCCCTTTCCGGAAGCGACGGCCAGTCTCAAAGCCAATGTCCCTCCACATTGGCCGTTGTAATTTCGGTCAGTTCCCCCGCTTTGTATTTGGCAACCGCTTCCATCACGGTGTTATCCTTGGAGAGGTAGACCTTTACCCCTGCGGCACTGAGCACCTGAAACGCCTTGGGTCCGCAATTCCCGGTGATCAGAATCCGGCTGTTGGAGTTCACGATCTTCTGAGCGGTCTGTATCCCCGCTCCCTGAGCTGCCTGAAGGTTTACACTGTTATCCAGAACTTCAAAGGAACCACATTCAGGATCGAACACGATAAACTGCTTGGCTCTGCCAAACCGCTGGTCCAGGGCGGATTCCATATCTCTGCCCATACTGCTGACTGCAATCTTCATTTATCTTTCTCCTTATACCGATTGTATCCACTCTGAAAACGTCTTCCCCTTCCCAGACCCCGCCCCCCGCATCGCCTTCCCATACCTCCCCCGCCCATGCCGCGACATCCCGGCATGCTGAGGTCGATCTGCTGCAATCTGCCGTGGATCAGGGCCTCGATCACCTGTTCCAGATCACCGGTCAGAAAGCCGATGACTTCGAGCCCCATGGCCAAAGCGGCATGCTGCATCGGACCGGAAATGGCGCCGCAGATCAGCTGGTCGATGCCCATGCGTTTCAATTCCGCCAGCATGGGCAAAGCCGGCTCCTCGGCCCGAATCTCCGTTCGGGAGACCACCCGGCCTTCCTGCCACTCCAGCAGAAGCAGGTGCCTTGAAACATCGAAAACCGGTGCCAGGCGTCCGTTGTATATCGACAATGCAGTCTTCATCATCTATTTTTAAGCAAATAGGATGCCAAGGCAATGCCAAGGATTGATTCAATCTCGTCCCATTGGAATGCGGGTTGTTCTACAGCAAAAACCCTCACGGTCAGATCGTGACGACCGTCCCCGTTCACTCTATCGAAGGTGCATTTCTGCACCTTAACGCCCCAGTTTAAGTGTCATTTCTGCACCCCCTATTCAAAAGGTCCTTTGCCGCCCGGTATCCTCAAGCGCTTCATCTTCCGGTAGAGTGTGGTTTTATGTATTCCCAGTTCCCTGGCTGCAGCCAGATGATTGTATCGGTTTCGTTCCAATGCCTGGAGTATTGATCTTGCTTCCGCCCTGTCCCGGATATCACCGATGGAATCCCCGGAGCTTTTTTCCGCCGATGCGGATAAAGGATGAAATGAATCCGGCAGGTGCTCCGGGCCGATGGTCCGTCCGGCGGACAGTACAAATGCACGTTCGATGACGTTTTCCAGTTCCCGTATGTTTCCCGGCCAGGAATAGTCCGACAATGCAGCCAGTGCATCCGGGGTTACACCGGAAACGGATCGTCCCAGGCGGTCGTTGAATCGCTGGACAAAATGGTTGATCAGCTGAGGGATATCTTCCCTGCGTTCTCGTAATGGGGGCAGTTCTATACGGATGACATGGATTCTGAAGAAGAGATCCTGACGGAACAGACCTTCCCTGACGCGTTCCTCGAGATCGCGATTGGTGGCGGATATGAAGCGAACATCGGCGCTTACGCTGCGTGTGGCTCCCAGCGGTTCGTATTCACGTTCCTGCAGGACACGGAGCAGACGCACCTGCATGGCCGGGCTGATTTCTCCGATTTCGTCCAGGAACAGAGTCCCGCCTCTGGCCATCTCGAATCGGCCGGGTTTGTCACGGTCCGCTCCGGTAAACGCTCCTTTTTTGTATCCGAACAGTTCCGATTCCAGAAGTGTATCCGGCAGTGCTCCGCAATTCACGGCAACGAACGGTTTCCTGGACCGATCGCTCATTTCGTGGATGGCCCGGGCGAGCAGTTCCTTTCCGGTTCCGGTTTCTCCTGTGATCAGCACCGAGCTTCCGGTCTTGGCCACAGCGGTTGCCAGCTCAAAAACCCGCTTCATCGCCGGGCTTCTGCTGCCCCACTCACCGAAACTCCATTGTTCGGAAAACCGTGTTTTCAATCGTTCGATTTCACTGAGATCCCGGAAGGTCTCCGCCCCGCCGATTACCCGGCCGTTCCGGTCCTTCAGCACGGCGGTGGAGACACTGATGGGGATCTGGTTCCCATCGGCCCGGATGATGAACCCATTCTGATCCACCAGGGGCTTGTTGCTTTTCAGGGTCTTTCTCAAAGGACAGTTGCCTTCGCACATGCTCGAGCGAAAAACGTCGCAGCAGTTCCGGCCCAGAGCCTCGTCCCGACTGATACCGGTAATGGTCTCGGCCGCCCGGTTGAAAGAGGTGATCCGCCATTCCAGATCGACAGTGAATACACCATCGGAGATGCTTTCCAGAATGGCCTCGGTCTGCGGACCGATGACGGGCGTTCTTTGGGTCATGATTAATTATACACCCATCGCCCGCTGTGCCAAAACAAGGCGGAGTTCACCCGGCAGCCCTCTATTTCTCGATTCCGGAACGGGCTTCCACGCCTTTACTGTAATAATGCTTTATTTCCTTCATTTCGGTAACCAGGTCGGCCATTTCGATCAGTTGCGGAGGAGCATATCTTCCGGTGACGACCACTTCCACGTGAGATCCTCGCTCGTCGAGAATTCTCTTCAACTCATCGAAGGAAAAAAGACCGTAGAAGAGAGCGATATTGGCTTCATCGAGCACCACGACATCGTATTCTCCCCGTTTCAGGATATCTCCGGCCTCGATCAGACCGGTTCGGGCAGCGGAGACATCCTCCTCCGACGGTTTGTTGCGGATGAAGCAACCTCTTCCATACTGCCGCAGCGTCACGCCGGGAATGGAAGGCAGAATGTCCAGTTCACTGTAATGCATTCCCTTGACGAACTGGGCGATGAACACTTTTTTACCGGCTCCCGCAGCCCGCAGGGCCAAACCGAAAGCGGCTGTGGTCTTGCCTTTTCCGTTGCCGGTGTAGACCTGCAGGTATCCTTTTGTCTGTACTTCCTTATCTGATTTCATCTTTCTTCATTCCTCCCGCCACCAGTATGGCCGCATTTTCCGGAGCGGCCGGTCCCGGTGACACCTCTTCTCCTTCAATCCGCAGGAAAAACTCCAGCTCAACAGCGAACAGTCTCCGGACCTCTGCGGCAATCCGAAGGGGATCTTCGGTTACGATTCGCCGGAAATATGAATCTCTACGGCTCGCACGATCCTTGAAAAATACGGACAAGGGGTTGATCATCATCAGTACGATCCGGCCGTCCTTCTTCATCACATGGCAGGCCTGCTTCAGAGCCATTTCGTAGTGATCGATGAATTGCAGAGAAGCCACAGAAATCACCGCATCGAAACAGCCGCCTGGAAACGGCAAAGACTCGGCGTTGCCGACAACCTTCCCCATTGCGTCTCGGCTTTTTCCGATCATTTCCGCTGATGAGTCGAGCCCTGTGATCCGAAAGCCGCGATCCATCAGCAAGCCTTCGACATCGCCGGTTCCGCAGCCGATACTCAGTATATTCCGACACCCCCGGAGCTTTCGTGATATGTATTCCGCTTCCAGATCAAACACTTTGCTCCAGAATCGCCGCCTGCCTTCACCAATGTACCGATTTCCGTCGATCACCGTCAGTTGTACGACTTCTGAACCCCGGCATCGTCCCGAAACAGTTCCGGCGCCAATTCCGACATGTTTTCCAGTTTCCAGAAGGGAAGTTTCTCATGGGCTTCCATATACTTGGCCGGAATGGGGTGGGTGCCGACGACCACCTCGA
>CAYMND010000191.1:0-5901 GCA_964391685.1 uncultured Clostridia bacterium
CCTGGATCAGCGAAACCCGCACGGCCCCCTGGTGCATCTATATCCTCAGACCAATTCCGAAGCCGGTTTTTCGACAGCAACGAATCGGAAAGTGAATGGATCTCAGTCCCAGAGTTTGCCCAGCTTGTCCAGTTCTTCAGAGCAGTACTTGCGATACAGGATCTCCCATTCGCGCGAACCTTCGGGAATGGTTTTCTTCTGAGCGCCCACCCTTTCCCGGGAACGGTCCTCAATGTCACGGAAAAGTCTCAGCTCGTCCATGATCAAGTGAAAGACTTTCATGCGCAATGTTCCGATATCACACTGGTAATCGATCTCCTCGTTCTTCTCGATATGGGAGACGATCAGCCGGGTCAGGTAGTTGACCTTGTTTCGCGAGAGTTTGAGGCTCATAGTACGATATCCTCCTTCTCGGCCAGCTTGGTCTTCACCATCTTGAACATCTCGTAGTAGTCTATGTTGGTATTACGGATTTCGTTCAATTTTTCCTTGAGTATCTCTTTTACACGCTCGTCCAGCTCATCCTCCCGCTCCAGTTCACGGGTGACGATTTCCTGCACTTCGCGGACCAGTTTTTCCCGGTCTTCTGTGATCAGCATCTGGTCCTTGATCAGTCCTCGGACGATGCTGAAAGCGAAGTGCTCTATCTGATGCTTGTTCAATCTCATGATTCAAAATATATCAGATGCCGCCGTTCAAATCAATACAAAGTCCAACATGGCGCCTTTCAACCATTTTCAGAAACGGCTGATTTTATGATAAAATCAGCCCATGAACGGAACATCAAGCTACTGGGAAAAATATTTTTCTCCTTTTCGTGAAAAAACCGTCGGCACCCAGGTGACCTACAATGGGCCGTACGGTCCCCAGACCATGATATACGCCGACTGGATCGCCAGCGGACGCCTCTTTGCTCCCATCGAAGAAAGGATAAAGTCCCATTTCGGCCCCTTCACAGCCAACACCCATACCGAAACCAGCGAAGCGGGCACCCGTATGACCCTGGCCTATCATCGGGCGCACCAGATTATCAAACATCATGTGCACGCCGGCCCAGACGACGTCATCATCACCTCGGGCTTCGGCATGACCGGTGTCATCAACAAGTTTCAGCGGATTCTGGGGTTGAAAGCCAACAGCCGCTGCGGTTCCTGTCCCCAGGACCTGCCGGAGGAGGATCGTCCGGTGGTTTTCGTCACCCATATGGAGCATCATTCGAACCACACATCCTGGTACGAAACCATTGCGGAAGTCGTCCCCGTATCTCCCGGACCGGACCTGCTGGTGAATCCTGACGAGTTGAAACGAGTCCTGGAAAAGTACAGCAACCGCAGGTTCAAGATCGGCTCATTCACTGCGTGCTCAAATGTAACCGGAATCCGCACGCCCTACCATCGCATGGCCCGCATCATGCATGAAGCCGGCGGAGTCTGCTTCGTAGACTTTGCGGCTTCGGCTCCCTACGTGGACATCGACATGCATCCGGAGGACCCCCTGGAGAAACTCGACGCCATTTTCTTTTCCCCCCACAAATTCCTTGGCGGTCCGGGCTCTTCAGGAGTTCTGATCTTCGATCGGGCACTGTATCACTGTTCCGCACCGGACCAACCCGGCGGAGGCACGGTGGACTGGACCAACCCCTGGGGAAAATATAAATACATCGACGATATCGAAGTTCGGGAAGACGGCGGCACCCCTGGATTTCTGCTGGCCATACGGACGGCTTTGGCCATCCGCCTCAAGGAACAGATGGGAACTGCGGCCATCGCCGCCAGGGAGTCGGAACTTGTGAGCAGAGCCTTTGCCGGACTGAGTTCGATCTCCGGTTTGCACATTCTGGCAGAGAACGTTACCGAACGCATCGGCTGTATCTCTTTTTATCTTGAAGGAGTCCACTACAATCTCCTGGTCAAGCTGCTCAGCGACCGATACGGCATCCAGGTCCGCGGAGGCTGCGCCTGCGCCGGTACGTACGGCCACTTTCTGTTGAATGTCAGTTTCGAACAATCCCTAGCCATCACCGAAAAAATCAACCGGGGCGATCTGTCCGAAAAACCGGGCTGGGTGCGTCTGTCCCTGCACCCGACCATGACCGATGCCGAACTGGACCGGATCATCGAAGCCCTTTCGTCCATCAACCGGAATATCAAAGAATGGAGCCGGGATTACGAATACAATCCACGGACCAACGAATTTACCCATAAACACTTTCATTCCGAGATCCGAGACTGGGTGGAGGAAGGTTTCTTTTTACCCCGCCCCACTCCTGACTCCTGAAAGAGGGTCAAAAACCGCTATTCCCTTGACACGGCAGGCAAGATGGTATAAAGTTATCCATATTTTTTACGAGGTAACCATGAGCCTGAACAAAAAAAACAAGACGACTATCGTCAAAAATGAGGCCGTAACCCGAAAATGGTGGCTGATTGACGCACAAGATGTCGTCCTTGGCAGACTGGCCAGTCGGGTGGCCAACATCCTTCGCGGTAAGGATAAGCCCCAGTTTGCCCCCTTTATGGACACCGGCGATTTCGTCGTTGTCATCAACGCGGACAAGATCAAGCTGACCGGCAACAAAGACGGTCAGAAAGCCTACTACCGTCACTCCGGCTATATGGGCGGTATCAAGGAAACCAGCATTGAGCAGATGCGTCAGACCCATCCTGATCGTATCGTCACCCTTGCCGTACGCGGAATGCTTCCGAAAAATCGACTCAACCGCAAGATTCTGAAGAAGCTGAAAGTGTACGCCGGATCCGAACATTTGCACAAGGCCCAAAAGCCTGAAGTGCTGAAGGTTTAACAGGAGGTCACCTTGAGTATCGTTCAATATTACGGAACAGGTCGTCGCAAGACCAGCGTGGCCCGGGTTTACCTGCGTCCCGGAAAGGGCGAGTTCACCCTGGTCGTGAATAAGAGGAAACGGGTTTTTGATGCCTATTTCCCACAGAAAATCCATCGTCTGGCAATCAACAAGCCACTGTCACTAACCAACTCCATCGAGAACTTCGATGTTTTCATCAATGTCGAAGGAGGCGGCGTTTCCGCCCAGGCTGAAGCCATCAGCATGGGCATGTCCCGCGCACTGCTCAATTTCAACGCCGAGCTGCGCCCGCCCCTCAAGAAGGCCGGTCTCCTGACCCGCGATCCTCGCGAGAAAGAACGCCGCAAATATGGTCTGCTCAAAGCCCGCAAGGCTTCGCAGTACCACAAACGCTAGGAGTTACCAATGGTTACAGTCAATATGCGCGAAATGCTGGAAGCGGGAGTTCACTTCGGTCATCAGATCCGTCGTTGGAATCCCAAAATGAAGCCGTATATCTACGGGAAGAAAAACGGCATCTACATCATCAACCTTCAGACCTCCATCGAGCTGTTCAAGAACGCTCTGGAATTCGTCTCGGATGTCGTGTCCAAGGGTGAGGAAGCCCTCATTGTCGGCACCAAGAAACAGGCGCAGTCGATCATTTCATCCATCGCCGACGAGACCGGGATGCATTATGTGAACAAACGCTGGCTCGGTGGCCTGCTGACCAACTTCCCCATGATCCGCAAGAGCATCGACAAGCTCATGGATCTGGACGAGATGAAGCGTGACGGTCGTTGGGACGTCAAACCCAAAAAAGAACAGTCACGCATGGAGAAAATCTACAAGAAACTCTATAAAAACCTTTGGGGTATGCGAAATCTCAAGAAAATTCCCGGTGTCGTGATCGTCATCGACGCTGTTTATGAGGATATCGCCATACTGGAAGCGCAGAAGCTCGGAATTCCCATCGTTGCCGTCGTCGACACCAACGCCAATCCCGAGGAAGTCACGTTCCCGGTTCCCGGTAATGACGATGCCATCCGTTCCATCAAACTGTTCGTCGGCAAGTTCGGCGAAGCGGTTCAAGATGGTCTGCAGCGCCGTTTAAGTGAAAGCCTGGAAACGGAGAAGATCGAAGAGAAACCGGAAGCCGCGGCAGCCCCAGCCACTGAAACAGAAGTTACAACCGAGGAGAATTAACATGGCGGACGCTAATCTGGTAAAAAAACTACGTGAGCAGACCGGTATCGGTTTCATGGAATGCAAGAAGGCCCTGGCCGAAACCGGAGACGACCTGGAAAAGGCCATTGAATACCTGCGCAAGCGGGGATTCGAAAAAGCAAAATCCAAATCCGGCCGCAGCACCAACCAGGGAACTGTCGGCTCCTACATTCATACCAACGGCAACATCGGCGTCATGGTGGAACTCGGCTGTGAAACCGATTTCGTGGCCAAGAACGATGATTTCAAATCTTTGTTGAAAGACATCGCCATGCAGATCGCCGCCATGAATCCCCGGTACATCCGCCCCGATGACGTTCCGCCCGAGGTCCTGGCCAAGGAAAAAGAGATCTTTGCCGAACAGATGAAGAACAGCGGTAAACCCGCGGCCATCATCGATAAAATCGTCGAGGGAAAACTGAGCAAACTCTACAGCGAAATCTGCCTGTTGAACCAGGCGTTTTTCAAAGACGACAGCATGACCATCGAAAAATTGATTGCCGAAAAAATCCATAAAATCGGTGAAAACATCGTCGTCAAACGCTTTGTCCGTTATCAGGTTGGTGAAGAGATCTAAGGTATGGAAGAGGATTCCAAACCCCGTCGGATTTTGATCAAAATCAGCGGAGAAGCCCTGAAGTCCGATTCGGCTTCAGGGTTTTCTCCTGAATATATGGTTTCTCTGGGACGTTCCGTCCGAACGCTTCACGATGCTGGTTATCAACTGGCATTTGTCATCGGAGGAGGCAACTTCTTCCGTGGAAAACCAGCACCGGAAATCGGAATCAGCCAGGCAGAGGCCGACCAAATGGGTATGCTGGCAACGGTCATGAACGGAATCGCCCTGCACAACCTGTTCTGTTCCTTGGGCATGGATTCCATGCACGTCAGCGCCTTTCCCATTTCGGGTACCGCTTCCCCCCTTCCGTCGACCGAATGCAGAAAATGCCTAGACCAGGGCAAGGTCATTGTTTTCAGCGGAGGTACAGGCCGCCCCTTTTTCACCACCGATACCGCCGCCGTCAACCGCAGTATCGAAATCGGTGCCGGACTGCTGGTCAAGGGGACCAAGGTGGACGGCGTCTACAGTGCGGATCCGATAAAGGACCCGAACGCCATCCGATACAGCCGCCTCAGTTATGTGGAAGCCATCGAAAAGCATTTGCAGATTATGGATCAGACAGCCTTCACCCTGGCCAGAGAATACCGACTGCCCATCAAAGTGGTTGATATAACCGAACCCGGACGATTGAAAAACTCGATTGAGAACCCCGAAATCGGCACCATCATCAGTTAACGGAGGAAAGATCATGATCAGAGAGATCCTGTCTGAAGCCAAAACAGAATGCAAAGGCATTGAGGAAGATTTCAAGAAGGAAGTGTCCAAGTTCCGTACCGGTCGGGCTTCCATTTCCATCCTGGACGGCATCATGATCAGCTACTATGGTTCACCTACCCCGATCAACCAGCTGGCTACCTTATCGGTTCCGGAAGCCAGCCTGATCGTGGTTCAACCATGGGACAACAGCCTGATCGGGGAAGTCGAAAAGACCCTGCGCAGCGCCAATCTGAACCTCAACCCCATCTCCGATGGCAAAGTCATCAAACTGCCCGTTCCGCCCATGGACGAAGAAAGACGTCGGGAAATCGTCAAGACCCTCAAGAAATACACCGAAGAAAGAAAGACGGCCATCCGCAACCTGCGTCGGGATTACCGGGACACCGTCAAGGGGATGAAGGACAACAAGGAAATTTCCGAAGACGACGAAAAGCGCTTTTATGACGACCTGCAAAAGGTGATCGACGACAGTGTTCGAGTCCTGGATACCGTTTCCCGGGAAAAAGAGAAACACATCATGGAGGATTGAACC
>CAYMND010000192.1:0-5896 GCA_964391685.1 uncultured Clostridia bacterium
CAGACCGGTACCGTGAACATGGTGGAACCCGGTGCTTCGGCCCGGATCGTAGGCGAAATCAAACAGGAGATGATCCGGCTGGGCATCACCTCCTTGGAAGAGTTTAAAGGGAGTATGATCCATGAATGAGCGAATTATCGTAGCCCTGGATGTGGACAATTTCAACGAAGCCAAAGCTTTGATAAAGAAAATTCCCAAGGCAAGATACTTCAAGGTGGGCTTGCAGGCCTACCTTGAATTCGGTGAGAAGATTACCCAGTATCTCCATGAGCAGAATCGTTTTCTTTTTCTCGATCTGAAATTCATGGACATACCCAATACCGTCAAAGGAGCCGTTCAGGCCGTGCTCCGGCACAATCCCCGGTTTCTGACCGTACATCTCTTCGGGGGGGGAGAAATGGTCAAGGCTGCCGTTGAGGCCTGTGAAGAGTCCAGCACCTGTACCATTCTCGGAGTTACCGTGCTCACATCGCTCAACAAGGCGAACCTGGATGATTTCGGTATCAGCAATTCAGTGGAGGATACGGTTCTGAGACTCTGTGAAACCGGATTGAAAAACGGGATCAACTCGTTTGTCTGTTCGCCGCTGGAAATCGATCCCATTCGGGAACGGTTCGGAAAATCGGTCAAGCTGGTGACTCCGGGAATTCGACCGGACTGGTCGGTCAAAGGCGATCAGAAACGGGTGTTCACTCCCAGCATGGCCATCTCGGCCGGGACCGATTTTCTGGTTATCGGGAGACCGATCACGCAACATTCCTCTCCCCAGCAGGCCTTTGACATGATCGTTGACGAGATCGAATTCTGCGATCCCGATTGATAGAACAGCTTTTTTGGAGGAATCATGGTTGAAGTGAAAACCATTCTTTTTCAGGGAATACAAGGCGTCGGCAGCGATGTGGAAATTGCCGGTTGGGTCAAGAGTGTCCGAAAGGCGAAGGCCTGTCTGTTTGTGGTGGTGAACGACGGCACCTGTTTTGATCCGATTCAGGTGGTGGTGGAAGAGGGCATGGAAAACTTCGACGAAGTCAGCCGGATCACCGTCGGTTCCTCGATTCAGGTTTTCGGTCGCATCGTCGCTTCTCCGGGCGCCGGGCAGGCCGTCGAATTGAAGGCCGAAAAAATGATGGTCATCGGTTTGGCCGATCCGGATTTTCCGATTCAGAAAAAGCGACATACGTTCGAATTCCTGAGAACCGTGGCCCATCTGAGGCCCCGGACGAATACTTTTACGGCAGTGTTCCGCATGCGCAGTCTCATGGCGTTCGCTTTGCACCGGTTCTTCAGCGAAAGAGGTTTTGTCTACGTTCATACGCCCATAATCACCGGCAGTGACTGTGAAGGGGCGGGCCAGATGTTCCGCGTCACCACTCTGGACTCCGACAACCCGCCGAAGGATGGGCAGGGGAAAACCGACTACAGTCAGGACTTTTTCGGCAAGGAGACCAATCTCACGGTTTCCGGACAGCTGGCGGTGGAAAATTACTGCATGACGTTCCGGAAGGTGTACACCTTCGGGCCGACTTTCAGAGCCGAAAACTCCAATACGGCCCGACATGCTTCGGAGTTCTGGATGATCGAACCGGAAATGGCCTTCACCGATCTTGCCGATAATATGGATCTGGCCGAGGAGATGATGAAGTCACTTTGTCAGGCCGCTCTCGGTGAAGGGGCTGCGGAAATGGCTTTTTTTGACAAGTATATTCAGGAAGGCGTGATTGCGCGACTGAAAGACATTGTCGAAAAACCGTTCCGAAGGATCAGCTACACGGAGGCAGTGGACATCCTGTCCGGGACGGATCATCGGTTTGAGTACGATGTGAAATGGGGCATGGACATCCAGACCGAACATGAACGGTTCCTCACCGAAAAGGTGTTCAAATGCCCGGTTTTCGTAACTGATTATCCGAAAGACATCAAGGCTTTCTACATGCGTCAGAACGATGACGACAGAACTGTGGCGGCGGTCGACCTCCTGGTCCCCGGTGTCGGTGAAATCATCGGTGGCAGCCAGAGAGAGGAACGCTTGTTCCGGTTGGTGGCCAGGATTGAAGAGATGGGGCTGAAAAAAGAGGACTATTGGTGGTACCTGGATCTGCGGCGCTTTGGTACTGCGCCCCACTCCGGATTCGGCCTGGGTTTCGAACGCCTGATCATGTACGTGACCGGGATGGCCAATATCCGGGATGTCATTCCGTTTCCGAGGACTCCCAAGAACGCGGACTTCTGATCTGAACGCTGACTTCGACTGTCAATCCGGCTTTTGGAACGATGTCGAAGGAGTTGGTCCGGGCAAACATGTTCTGATCCGATGGGAATAGGAAAAAAGGGTAGGGGGGGTCAGGATCCGTGAATCAGGTGATCCAGCAGGATTTTCATGCCGATTCCGATGAGAATGACGCCACCGACAATATCCAGTTTGAAGTTGAGCCGGTCTCCCACTTTTTTACCCACGATATAACCCGCCAGGGAGATGAAGAAGGTGATTACCCCGATCAACAGGGAGGGGTAAACGACGGGGATGCCCAGCATGGCGAAGCTGAGCCCGACGGCCAGGGCATCAATGCTGGTGGCAATGGACAGCATGAGCAGTGTCGGCAGATGCCTGCAGTCCCGGGCATCGCGGGAATCATCGTCCTTTTTACTGTTCATGGGAAGACCGGACCAGATCATCTTTCCACCGATGTAAGCCAGCAATCCGAAGGCGATCCAATGGTCGAAATGCTGAATGTACCGGTTGATCGATGTGCCTGCGGTCCAACCGATGATGGGCATGATCATCTGAAACAGGCCGAAGAAGAACGACATGCGAAACCCGTGTTTCAGCTCGAGGTTCCGGATCACCGTGCTGTGGGTTACCGATACGGTCAACGCATCCATTGACAGCCCGACGGCGATACCGATCAATACAAAGATGTCCATGGGGAACCGTTCAGTCCATCCTCAGGGGGATCACTTCGAGCCGGGCGAACAGAAACGGGCTCAAGGTTTCCCGAAGACGATCCAGTGCGGCCCGGTTACCGGTCAGGATGATCAGCTCGGGGGAGTAGGACGGGATTGACTGCTGGCGATACGTTTTCCGACCGAGGTATCGGATCGTCCGAGTGTAATTGTTGAGCTTGAGAAGCTGGCTTGGAAATTCCAGCAGGGGCACCGGTTTGCCGGATAAAATTGGATGCAGGCTTTGGGCGGTGCAGCAATCGAATCGCGATGTCTCGACTTTCATCTGCCCCAGGAGGATGTTGCTGGCGACCAGATATTCCCTTTCGTCGAAGGGCTTCTGCAGGGTCCGACGGCGCTCGTTGAGCAGAAGATCCAGAATTCGCCCCAGGTACTGTGTATTTTGGATCTCGGTCGATATGACGGAAAGGTTGCTATGATGATTGATTCGGGTATGAAAAGCGATGGGGCGCAGTCTCAGTGAACTGGCGATGTTGTAAATGCGTCCGTGGGGAATGTTGTAGAGGTGAGCGTGCAGTATGCGCTCCTGAAAATGCTCCAGTTCGTGAACGGGAGGAATAACGTTGAAGACGAAGGCATTGATCTGGGTGAACTGCTCGGATTCCAGCAGGACGATCCGGCTTCCGGAAGGGGGAGCCGGAAACGGGACGGTTCGCTGCGCATTCGAAATCTCCTGTTTTTTCAGTTCAAACAGGGTCCTCTCGATCAGGCCGTAGGTAATATGGGGGTTGAGGTCACCGTTCATGACCAGTATGGATCGTTCCGGTTTGAAGACACGGGAATGGAATGAACGGAAATAGGACAGGTTCAGTCGTTCGAAATTCTGTGTCTGGATGGGGCCCCTGGAGCTGTCGTGGCCGGGGAAGAAAAGGGCATAGGCCATGTCCCGGGCCACTTGGTAGACCCAGTCGGGTTCGGTGATCAGTCGGTCGAAAAAGGTGAGCCGGCTGTAGTCGTAGCGTTTCAGGGAAAAGGATTTGTAGGTGAAGATGTCCTTCAGAAGCGATGCAAAATCCCGGACCTGGTCCGATGGGAAATTGATTTTCAGCCGGATTTCATCCGGCATATATTCGATCTGGTAATCTCCGCCGAGTCGGGTGAGGGATCCGATCAGCCCGGTGTCGTTGTCGGGCAGTTTGCGGTTGAAGAGGTTCTCGCCGGTCAGTCGGGGGATGACCGGATTCCTTTCCCGGTCATAAAGAGGGATGATCAGTTCCGCCTGGATGAAAGACCAGCCGGTGCGCGGAGTCATTGTAACGATCAGTCCACTTGAAAGTTGGATGGTCAGCGGATTTCTGCTTTGAGCGGAAACCGGCGCGGAGAAAATGACCCACCAGACCAGGATCAGGATGCAAAGCGGATTTAGAAAACCGTTATTCTTTTTTGTAAACATAGAGAAGAGTCTGTTTTTCAGGGCTGAAATATTTGCGTACCACTTTCATGATGGCGTTCTGGTCGAGTTTGCCGATATCCCGGCTAAATCTCTCTTCCGGATTGATCAGTCCGAAAAGGTGGAAATTCCGGGCGATTTCAATGGCCCTCTCGTCCAGGTTGGCCATTTTTTTGAAAAAATCAGTTTTCAGAGTCGCTTTCAATGATTTCATCTGCTGAAGACTCATTTTTCGGTTGGCCAGGGCCTCCAGTTCTGCGGTGATGATCAGTCTCGCTTTTTCGAGAGAGGTTCTGTCCGCGGAGCCCAGACTGATGAGAATGGCGTTTTCATGAATGTTACGGGTGATTTCCGCTGCAACGCTGACCTTCAGATCGTTGACTTGATTGATCATGTAGCCCAGGTGGTTGATCCCCGGGTTGATCAGGTAATGAAACAGGGCCAGGGAGACGAAGTACTCCTCGTTTGACGTTTTTTCGCTGCCCACCATGCCGGGCAGTCGGTACCCCACCAGCAGATAGTGATGGTCCAGCCCTTCCCTCCACCAGCTTCTCTTACGGATTGGTGCCGATTTGCTGGCCTGAGACGGAGTGACCGCCGGGAAGACGGACGGCTCGGTGTTGCCCGTCACTTCGAAGTATTTTTGAATGCTGTCCTGGGCCTGTAACGGTTCAAAAGCTCCCGTGACAACCAGAATGACCTGGGCGGGATCCTTGAAGCGGCGGATCTGCTTCAGGATATCGCCGGTAGTCCAGGAACTGATCTGGGCCGGATTGCCGATCAGGGAATCCGCATATCCCGGATGGGAGAGAAACAGTTGGTTGAATATCCAGGTCCTGGCGTTGAACAGTGTATTCTGAGGCCCGAATCTTCTGGCGTAGTCAACCGAAAAATCGGTCAGCGATTTCAGCTCGGCATCTGTCGGGGAGAGCAGGAAAATGTTTTCGCTTTCCGACCAGAGGGCGTTGTTCAATTCCTCTTCGGCGGCGACTTGTAGGAAATAGCAGGAATCGTGGGTGATGAAGTGCTGGGTGAATCCGCCGTTTTCGGTCAACCGGCGGTAACTGTAATAGGATTTCTGGTTCTCTGTGGTGAACAGACCGTGCATCGAACCGTAAAAGGATGAAAAGCCGGAATAACCGGGTGGTTCATCCAGAGCACCGATTTTGTAGTAACAGAGGATGACCACCGCCTGACGGTCCGTTACCGGCGAGACGATGACCCTCATGCCGTTTTCAAGTACAAAAGTGCTTTCAGCTGACGGGGCGGCCCACATCGGGTTGAGTAAAAAAAGCACCAACGGAATAGTCTTCAGCACGCTGGATAAATTGTAGACTCGTGGAGAAAGATAGTCAATCACGGTCACTCTATTTCCGAAGCCGGATTTTCAGTTTGCCGTTTTCAAAGCTCAGGGAAACCGACGCTTTGTCCACGTGAGCGTCTTTCATCCGGTTCGCCAGTGCGGTAGACAGGGCTTTGTCGGAAATGACCTTCTGGTTGTTCTGCGTCATCAGTTCTGAGTATTTCCTGTAGATGTCCTGAAAC
>CAYMND010000193.1:0-5858 GCA_964391685.1 uncultured Clostridia bacterium
GGAGAAGCACTTCACCTTGGACAGGTCCATGGAGGGACCGGATCATCCCTTTGCGTAAATGGAGTCTGGAACAGATCGCCGCATATGCCGACCGCTTTCATGAACCCGGAGACCGTAGGATTACCCTCAATTTCATCTCCTGCCGTGACTATCCGGTGGATCCGGAACTGCTGGAGAATCTTTACGATCCGAGCCGTTTTCTGATCAAGGTTACTCCGCTCAATCCCACTTTCAGTGCCCGGCGTCACGGCCTGCAAAGCGGGCTGCGGCAGGACGGCCGGTGGGAGCCTCGGTGGCTGGACCCTTTGCGCCGGGCCGGATTCCCGGTGCTGATCAGCATCGGTGAGTGGGAAGAGAATCGGATCGGCAGCAATTGCGGTCAATATGTGCAGACCTTCATGAAAAACGGGGAAAAACTTTCCGGAGCCTATCAGTATCGGATGATACCGGCTCCCGGGGAAGAGGCACCGCTTCCGGTGTAGTCGGTATGCCATGTAAAAACTGGATTTCGTTTCTCGTATTGTCTCTGTTGCCCTTTTCCGGACTTTCGGCGGATGATGAGACCAAACCCGTTGTCGAGTATGTCTGGGTGAAAGGCAAGCTTTCGGAAATGGCCAGAGAAAGCCAATCTGTCGTGACCATCAACGCCGCGGAAATCAAGGTTCTCCCGGTACGGGACCTGGTCGATCTGCTGGCCTTGCTGCCCGGTGTGCACCTGAGCCGGAAGGGCCCCATGGGGGCCGCCTTCGATATTTCTCTGAGGGGCGGGAACTTTGAACAGACCCTGATCATGATCGATGGTGTTCCCTGGAACAATCCCCAAACCGGTCATTTCAACGCCGATTTGCCGGTATGTCCCGAGGATATCGAATCCGTGCAGCTGATTCGGGGGGGGAACGGAGCCCGGTACGGGAGCGCTTTCGCCGGAGCCGTCAACATTGTGACCCGCCGAAAAACCGGCCTGTCGGGCAAAGTCTCGTGCGGTCAGTACGGTCTTTTATCGGCCGGGCTCAGCGGAGGTGCTTCTCTGGCAGAGGGAGTGAAGTTTACCGTCGGCGTCAACCGCAATCGGAGTGACGGCTTTCATCCCGGACGGGAGATCCTCAGCCTGGTGCTGGACTCCTCGTTGCAATGGGAGAACAGAAAGATGGTTCTGAGCGCCGATTTCGGTTTTTCCAGCAAGGATTTCGGAGCAGCCGGTTTCTATGCTCCGCTGCCATCGCGGGAGGAGAGCGACGCCCGGAATTTCAACCTGCATTGGAGATTGAAGGGGGATCAGGGGACTATCCCCTTGCGGATCACTTTCAGCCGTCAGACTCATTCCGACTACTTTGAACTGGATCGTACCCGTCCGGACTATTTCAGCAATCGTTCCGAAACCGAACGTCTGCTGCTGATGACCGAAAGCACTTTCCGGGTCTGGGGTACCGAGCTGCGCCTGGGAGCCGACCTCGGACATGACCACATGGAAAGTCTGGTTATGGGGAGTCCCGAGGAGAGCAGCGCCGATCTGTATCTCAATGGGAAATGGGACGCATCGGCACTGACAATCGACTGGGGAATTCGATCCGAAATGCGGCAGAGGCATTCGCCCGGACTGGTGTACTATGTCGGTCTGTCATGGCGACCAAAGCCAGTCTGGCTGATCCGGGCCAGTCTGGGCCGCAGCACACGCAAGCCCAGTTTCACCGAACGGTATTATCAGTCTCCCACCAACCGCGGTGATGAAAGTCTCGTGCCCGAGCTGAGTCACAATTATGAAATCAGTCTCATATCCCCTCTTCTTTTAGGTGTTTTCGAATTCTCGATCTTCCATCGACGCCAGCGTCAGACCATCGATTGGATCGATACGGATGCGGCGGATTCCGTCCTTTGGCAGGCGGTCAATCTGGCTCCCTACAGCGTCAGCGGGATTGAACTGTCCTATTCGGTGGAAATGGGAACCACCCGGATCAATCTGGGCCTCGAACGGACCTGGAGCAATGGGGCGCCGGGTATCGGTTACACCAGTAAATACGGATTCCGGATTCCGGAACTGATGTTTCGCGCGGGCGGTGTGTCTCCATTTGCCAGAAGGTGGTCATTGAGCTGGAGCTATCAGTTCAAGCGCTTGATGGCCAGTTCCGAATCGGCTCATCTCGTGGATGTTCAGGTCCAGTACCGGCTCGGCCGCCGGGCGACCCTGATTCTGCTGGGGCAGAACCTGGGCAACGAGCTGATCGAGGAGATTGACGGGGTCAGGATCGCCGGGCGCTGGCTGTCTGTCGGATTCCGGTTTGATTATTGATCGGGTTTATCGGTCATCTGCAGCAGGAAATGGCGCAAGGCCAGCATGGCTTTGGCTCGATGGGAAACCTGGTTCTTCTCCTCGGGACTGAGCTGGGCGAAGCACTTGCGCAACGGCGGATAGTAGAATACCGGATCGTAACCGAATCCGTTTTCTCCTTTTCGTTCCAATGAGATCTGACCATGAACGATTCCGGTGAAGGTCGTGATCACCTGATCTTTGCAAGCCAGTGCGATAACGGTCATGAAACAGGCGTGACGATCCTGGATTCCGTCGAGGAGTCTGAGCAGCTTGTCGATGTTTTTTTCATCGTCGGCCGCCTCGCCGGAGAAGCGGGAGGAGTAGACCCCCGGCGCTCCGTCCAGTGAATCCACGGAAAGACCGGAATCCTCGGCGATCACGCAGCAGCCTTCAGGGCAGAAACTGCTGTAGTAAAGGGCCTTCAGCCTGGCATTTTCCTCAAAGGTCGAACCGGTTTCCTCAGGGCTTTCTATGGGGCCCGGGAGTGATTCCAGACTGTGCAGGGGATAAATATCGAGGCTGTCGGAAAGAAACAGCTTGAACTCTGCCAGTTTGTTCGGATTCTGGGTGGCCAGAATGAATTCAGATACTTTCATTGCTGATCTCGGATACCTGCTGTAGCTGCATGACCTGGTTGAGAAAGTCGCGGTTCTTCTCTTCGGAACTGACGATCAGGATGTCGATTTCGTATCCGTCTTTTCCTTTGCTGATCCGGGCGCTTTCGCAGCTGATGGCCAACTCGTGCAAAATCTTTTTGATTTCCCCCAGTACGCCGGCATGTTCGGCGGTTCGGATGGTATAAGCGAAACTTTTTCTGCCTTTTTCCAACTTTCTGGAGATGATCTGAAACAAGGAGAGAACAATGACCACCAGAAAAGTGACTGTGAAAGCGAGCAGATGATGGCCGATGCCTACGGTAATGCCGATGGCGGCCACAGTCCAGATGGTCGCCGCCGTGGTCAGGCCGTGGACGGCCATGCGGGACTGTATGATGGTGCCGGCGCCGATGAAGCCGATGCCGGTGATGATCTGTGCGGTCAGGCGACCGGGGTCGCCCGCTTTGCCCGCTTCGGCGATGAATTGGGACATCAGCGTCAGCAGGGTGCTGCCCATGGCGATCAGGATATTGGTACGCAAGCCCGCTTCTTTGCGGGACCATTCGCGTTCCAGACCGATGATGCCCCCCAGCAGGGCGGAAAGCAGGATTTTGATCAGGGGTTCAATGCCCATTTCTTCATCATGCTCCTCTCAGATAGTAGATCACCAGAAAGAAAATAACAAGAAACAGGGTATAAAAAGCGAAGACCGGATTCTTCAGCAGACGTTCGGGTTCCTCGGCGCCGTCCCGGTCCTGCAGGGATTTTCGGAAAAAAAGGGCCAGATATCCTGTAATAAAGGGTAAAGACCAAAGCATGACCGCCAGATCGTTCTGCCAGAGGAAGAGTGAAAAAGTGGCCAGAAATCCGATGCCGTTCAGCAGCATGAAAAAAACCAGGGGCTTCGCTCCGACCCGGTTGAGTGATTTCCGGTAGCCCTGGGACTCTTCCAGGCTGAGGAATTTCTTCTCGGCCACCCGTTTGCCGATCATGAGGAAATTTCCGAAGAGCCACCAGGAGATCAGCAGCCAGAACGGAGCCATACTCGGAGTACAGGCGAACCAGCCGATAAGGAAACGGATCGGATTGTTGGCCGATTCGGCGGTGGAATCGAGAAACGGAATGTCCTTGAGGCGGATGGGGGGAACATTGTACAGAATGCCGGCGATTAGGAGAGCGAGCAGGCTGTAGTTGAACGGCAGGGTGAACAGGGTCATGCTGATCAGCCCGCTTCCTCCCACAATCAGGAACCAGACGATCATCAGAAGTTTCCAGCTGATCTGGTTCTGAACCAGTGGGCGATGGCGTTTTCCCGGATGATGGGCGTCGAATGGAGCGTCGGTGATCTCGTTGATGATGTAGTTGGCAGTGGAAATGAGCCAGGTCAGCAGAAAGGCCACGAGGAGCAGGAGGCATTCGTTTAATGACGGCAGTGTGCTGTCCTGCAGAACTTTGGCGGCGATGTAGCCGGGCAGTATCGCCAGGCTTCGCGGCCAGCGGTTCAAGCGGAGAGCGTCAAGGTAAAGAACGGCTTTTCTTGGCATAAATCTCCCACGAATCGAAGAACTGGATCTTCAAGTTTATCTTTTTTAATATTTTTTGTAAACCTTGGGGTAAAAAACGGGTGGGGATCAGCCGGCTGACCAGATAGAAGGCTGAAAAATGCCAGCTGTAGCGTCTTTTCTTCTCAATTTCGAAACCACATTGATCCAGAAGCCGGGACAGCGTCTTCAAGGGAAAAAAGTTGATGTGGGCAATGCGGTGGTGCCACCACCGGCGTCTGAGCAGTCTGGCGGCCAGGCTGTCGATGTCCGGAGTGACGATGACCAGAATGCCGTCCGGGTTCATCAACCGGTTGATCCGGTTCAGAAAACGGACCGGTTCGGCGATGTGTTCGATCAGGTCCAGAAGGGTGACGATATCGAAGGACTTTTCGGTCTGATACTCCTCCAGAGTGCCCGGGAACAGCTCGATGCCGTACCTGGTCCGGGCTTCCTCGACCAGAGATGCGGAAGGCTCGATCCCTTCGGCCTGATAGCCTTGTTTCCGGGCCAGATGGATGAACAGGCCGTTGGCCGATCCGATGTCCAACAGCCGGCCTTCCGGCCGGGCTGTTCTGCCGAGAGATTCGAGGATGGCCTGGAAATTTTTGGCCCGGCCTTCGGCTTCGGCACCGTATTCCCTGTCGTCGAGCAGACTGTAGAACCGTACCAGGTCTCCGGGTTCCGGGGCCGGTGAGGAGTAGACCATCCGACAGTTCAGACAGCGTTTGAAGGTCCAGCAGTGACCGTAGCGGTTGTCGGTGATGCGGAAATCGCTGCTGTCGATGCGGGAAGGGTCGAAGGTGGCCTGACGGATGGTTCTGCTTCGGTCCGATCCGCAGACCGGACAGGTTTTCATATCGATCATACCTGTATCATAACATATTTTGATCGGTTCGAAGATTCGGAAACTTCATTCAGCGTCTGGTGGCTGTCTCGTGATCGATGGAGGCGAAGTAGATGTGCTCGCCGCCGATGATTGCCTTGATCTGTTTCTCGGTTTCCAGAATGTCCAGGTATCTGCGGATTTCTCCGCTGTCCTTTCCGGTCAGGCGGACCAGGTCCTCCAGGGTCAGTGGCCGTCGGCGGATGGTGTTCAGCAGGTTGTTATGAAGATTGTGGCTGAAATGGTCGATTTCGTTGGGTCGGGTGGTGCGTTTGATGACTTCCACGGGAAGGTCCGTCCAGGATCGGGCGATGGCTTCGAGCTCGTCGCTGGCCAGAGGCCGGACATCGCTGTAGGCCGGGGGGCGGTCCAGGGAATTGAGCTGTACCTTGTCGGGGGCGATGCGGGCGATCAGACTCCTCAGCAGGTCCAGGTGCCTGGCGTCGTCGTTTATTCCTTTTGCCAGGAAGACTTCGAGCCAGACGGGGTTTTTGAAATGGGATTTCAGATCAATCAGTCCCTGGATA
>CAYMND010000194.1:0-5855 GCA_964391685.1 uncultured Clostridia bacterium
ACAACGTCCTCCGGCTGAATGATGCAGGCTGAACTCTGACCGGTGCGCATATAGACCCGCAATGTATCTCCGGCTGTAAGCCCTTGCCCAGAAATGCAGCGTTTTTTCCCCAGCCAGACGGCTCCGGCCTGCAGCATATTCCCCGCAGAATACCCGTCCGGCAGGTTTTCAGTGAGCAACTCATCCACTTCCAGATTTCTCTTGGCCGTAATGTGCAGGCATTTCATCATATCTTCATTATAAGGCATTCTGAGACCAATTTCCTCCGCTTCTGACAGTGCTCTTGAAACCGACAGGTAGGGAAATAATCTGCAGGGTTTATACCGAAGTTTATATTATTATAAAATACGGAGTTGGAATATGCCCGCTATCGGTACTGTTTTCGAAATCGCAAAGATTTTCACCACCCATGATGACTTCGACTCTCAAATCAACAA
Organism: uncultured Clostridia bacterium; assembly: GCA_964391685.1. GTDB lineage: Bacteria > Acidobacteriota > Aminicenantia > UBA2199 > UBA2199 > CAYMND01. Next base: position 438 of record CAYMND010000194.1, read on the forward strand.
GACGCTGAGTGCCGTCGGACGTGAGCTGGAAGTCTCCCGATGTTACCTCTATATCGATTCGAAAGACGGAAACACCACCAGCAACACCCACGAATGGTGCGCAAAGGATATTGAACCCCAAAAGAGAAAATTTCAGTCTATCCACTACCGGAACGTTCCGTCACTGAAGCCCCTTCTGGATGAACAGCAGATGCTCGTCAAGAACGATATCGGCACATTTCCCCATGACATCCGCTCCCTCCTCGAAGAGCAGAAAATCCGATCCATTATTCTGTCCCCCATGGTTGTCGAGAAAACAGTCCGGGGATTTCTCGGTTTTGACGCATGCAATCATCTTCGCGAATGGAACCAGGATGAGATCGAGACGCTGCAGATCGTAACCGACACCGTCAGTACCGCCTTGTCCCGTAAACTGCTAACCGATCAGCTGAAAGAGTCGGAAGAGAATTTCCGCGGCTTCTTCAACACGGTAGACGACATGATCTTCATCATCGACCTGAAGGGCAGAATTCTTTATGCCAACGATGGAGCCTGCCGCAAGCTGAGCTACAAAATAAACGAGATCATCGGTATGCCCGTCCAGGACCTTCACCCGGCAGAAAAACGGGCTGAAGCCAAACGGATGCTGCAGGCCTTATTCAAGGAGAAAACCTTGCGCACTTCCTTGGAACTGATCTCCAGTGACGGCCGGCATATCCCGGTGGAAAACAGAATCTGGTTCGGTGAATGGAACAGCCGGAAATGCATGTTCAGTATTTCCAGGGATCTTTCTGCTGAACAGTCGGCACTGCAGAAGTTCGAACGCCTCTTCAGGAGCAACCCTGCAGCCATGGCGGTTATACGGATCGAAGACAGTACATTTTTCGACGTAAATGACGCTTTTGTCGAACTATTCGGCTACTCCCGGGAAGATGTCGTCGGAATATCAAACCAGTCACTGGATCTCTTCGTCGACCACAACAACTGGCTGAGCATAAAAGAGGAGCTGATTCGAAACAGAAGCATCAGAAACCACGAGATCACCTTGCACAGCAAGAACGGACACCTGATCAACGGATTGTTTTCAGGAAACAAGATTTCCGGTCAGGATCAGGATTTCTTTCTGACAATCATGGTGGACATCACTCGTCAGATCCAACTTCAGAGAGAAATCGAACTCTCCAGACTGAGATTTTTCAAGGTCATCGAGGGAACCCGTCTCGGCACCTGGGAATGGAACATTCAGACAAACGAAACCATTTTCAACGAACGATGGGCGGAAATTGTCGGTTACTCTCTGTCCGAGCTGGAACCGACCAACCTGGAGACCTGGAAGGATCTGGTTCATCCCGAAGACCTCTCCGAAGTGCAAAAGAAGGTCAACGCTCATGTATCCGGAGCAACCGATTATTATGAATGCGAAATGCGCATACGCCATAAAAATGGAAACTGGATTTGGATCCTCGATCGGGGAAAAGTGATCGAATGGGATGATCAGGGCCGGCCGTTCAAGATGTACGGAACCCATACCGACATCACCGACCGAAAAGCCATGGAAGAACAAATCAAAGAATTGGCAATTCGGGACCCTCTCACCAACATCTACAACCGCCGCTATTTATTCCGTCGACTGGATGATATCGCCGCCGAATATTCTCGCCAGGGAAGAAACTTCTGTGTTTCCATAATTGATATCGACCACTTCAAACACATTAACGACACTTACGGCCACCTGGCGGGTGACTGCGTACTCAAGGAGTTCATCCAGACCATCAGCGCCACAACACGTCAGTACGATCTGATCGGCCGGTACGGCGGGGAAGAGTTTATCATCGTTTCACCCGGAGCCGAAAAGAAGGATGTCGCCGTCATGTTCGAACGGATCATGGCCAGAATCCGCAAGAAATTCTTTGTGCATCACGGGCACAAGATTCACCTGACTTTCAGCTGCGGCATCGCAGACAGCTCGGAATTTCCCCGGGAGGAGTTTTCATCGGAAACGATCGTCAGCCTGGCCGACAAGCGAATGTATCAGGCGAAAGCTGAAGGAAGAAACCGCTGCGTCGGAATCTGAAAAGGACACTGATTCTGTTGCCGTTTCGTGATATCATCACTCAGTGTAAATCCAATCCTGCGAGGTAGGACTTGAGACGAATCCTGTTTTTTTTGCTGCTGATCCCTTTTTTCCGTATGTTGTTATTCCCTGACTGGACCCCGGAATCCGTCCCGGACCCCCGAGCCGCAAATTACAGTTACGTTTCGGATCCTCACCGATATCTGTCCGAACCGGAAATCGGTGAATTGAACGGGATTCTCGGGAAAATGGAAAAGGAGAGAGGCACCCAGTTCGCTGTCGTAATCCTGGACAGGATTTCGGAATCCTGGGATATTCACAGTTTCGGAGTCACTCTTTTCGAACAATGGGGCTTGGGCCAGGAAGGGCTTGACAACGGTCTTTTGCTTCTCATTGTCATGGAAACCCGTGACTGGCGCTTCATTACCGGGTACGGCCTGGAAAGCATTCTTACGGACGCATTGTTGAAGCATCTCGGAGACAACTACCTTGTACCGAAATTCAGAGATCAAAAGTATGGAAAAGGTCTGATCGATATTTGCCTGAAAATCAGCCGAATCGCACTCTCCCAGGATCCCCAGAAGACGGCCGACCGGTTGTCTGCAGAAAAACCCTGGTGGAAATTCTGGATTGCAGCCATGTGGATACTCTGGGGGGCTGTCTTCATCCCCGGTTTTCGATCCTTCTTCAAAAATGGCAGAAACAACAAGGTCTCGTCCCTGAAGACCTATTCCGTCAAGATAATCGAAAACCGGCACAGCAGATTCACCCTCCATGGAGTCAGAAACACGGAACTCCTGAAAAACGGCAAGATAATCCGTTTCTTTTCCGTACAGGTTCTTTTTCTGATCATTCCAGTTTCAGCCATGACATTCTCCGCCCGGCTGCCCAATCCACTGTTCAACTCACTCATCGCTTCCTATATCTGGCTAGTCCTGATGAATTTCATCGGGTATATCGGCAAGAACAAAATCATTGCAAAACGGTCAGACAACAAGATCGATGAGGTTCTCCATCTTCAGCTCGCCGGAAAAGGCATGGGATTCAAAGCCTTCCTCTTTCCTCTGCCATTCCTGTTCCTCTACATTCTGTTCCGGAAGAAAATGAACCGCATGAAGAACGGCCCCTTCCCATGCCCCATATGCGGTGCCGACTCAATCTACCTTTCCGATGCTGAGCTCGAGGCGGTTCTTTCCCCCCAAAAAATGTGCGAAAAGCGCATCGGAAGCATAGACCACCGGGGGTTCCGCTGTCCGGACCAGCATACCATGGAAATCCCCTTTGACGGGAATGACGCCGACCTGTTCTCAATTTGCTCCGATTGTGGAACCAGAGCGATGAAAAGGGAACTCGACAGGATTATTCAGGAAGCGACAACCACATCGACCGGCCTCGGAGAAAAGGTGTACAGATGTGCATTCTGCCACAAGGAAACTCACACAGGTTATATAATTGACAAAAAACCAGTTCCATCGACGAGCACATCTTCCGGCCCGTCCTCCAGAAGCAGCTCCTCATCCGGCGGCGGTTCATGGGGCGGAGGACACACCGGAGGCGGTGGTGCCGGAGGAAAGTGGTGATCCGGCGTATGGTTTTTTAACTCTGCCAAATATATAGTATTGTTTTCAGGAGGCTTCATGAAATCCCTGTTTGTACTGTTTATATCATGTATTTTTTGTATCTCTGCCCTGGATGCCCAAACGTACGAGGAAGAAATCAACCGCTGGCGCAAGACCAGACTGGAACGCCTGACAGCCGAAGACGGTTGGGTGACCCTGGCCGGTCTCTTCTGGCTGGCCGATGGAGAAAACAGCTTTGGCCGATCCCCGAAGAACAATCTAGTGGCCAATTACCCGGACTTCCCGGAAAAAGCCGGTATCTTCATCGTAAAAGGAGCTGAAGTCAAGTTCAAAGTTCATCAAGGCATCGTCATCACATGTGAAAACCACCCCATATCGGAAATCAAACTGACCAGTGATCTGGAAGGCACTCCGACCGTCCTGCAATACGGAACTTTCAGCTGGTACTTGATCAGAAGAGGAGAACGGATCGGCATCCGCATGAAATGGAGCGAGCATCCGAACCGTAAAAAACTGATCGGAATACCCAGCTATCCGGTTTCCGATGAATGGCGTGTCAAGGGGCGTTTTACACCTTATGAAACCCCGAAAAAATTGATGATCCCCACTGTCATCGGAATCGACAGCGCCGAGGAGTGCCCAGGAGAAATTCATCTGAGTGTCAAAGGTCATGAGATCGTTTTATATCCAACCGGAAACCGCGAATCGATGGCCCTGATGTTCGGAGACGCCGGAAATGGTGGGGATACCTATGCCGGCGGTCGTTTTCTGCCTCTCGAGTCACCGGACAAGGAAGGAAACATCATCATCGATTTCAACCGGGCCTACAACCCGCCGTGTGTATTTACTCCCTACGCCACCTGCCCCATACCCATCGAGGAAAACATTCTCCCCTTCCCGGTGGAAGCGGGTGAGAAAACCGTTGAACTGTTTCCTCACTGAACGCTTTTCACGACACAGTTTCCACCGGCGGCCTTTCCCTTTTTCAAAGCTGCCGAGACACGCTGGAGAATGTCATCGATGGAGCTGTCACCCGTTTTTCTGTAACACAACCCGATGGTCACGGTAACTGGAAGCGACACCATCTGCAGAACCAGATCGGTACCGGCGATGGCATCCCGTATGCGCCCGGCAATGATTTCGGCATCCGAAAACCCGGTTTCAATCAGCAAGGCGGCAAACTCGCCTCCGCCCAATCTACCGAAAAGATCTGTGTTCCGGACCGTCTTCATGCAGACCTGGGCCACCTTGCGAATCACCTGGTCACCGGTGTATTGTCCATGCTTCTCATTGATCGTCTTCAGATGGTCAATATCCAGAACAAGCAGACTGATCTCCGATTCGTACCGAACGCTTCGCAACAATTCCTCGAAAGCCCGGTTCAGAAAATACCGTCTGTTGTAGACGCCACTCAGTTCGTCGGTCAGCTCGACCCGGTGCAGTTCCTCTTCAAACCGCCTCTGAATGGAGATATCCTTGAAGATCAGATACCGTTCTCTGCCGCCATCATCTGTCCAGGCATCCCATTTGACCCAGAGTTCGGCACCATCCTGCTGCAGAAGCCTGAGTCCAATCCCTTCGCATGACGGTTTTTTCGCCGCCTGCATGACTCGATGAGTTTGGGCATGATCGTCCACGGCCACCCAGTCGAGCCAGTTTTTGCCCAGGAAATGACCCGCTTTACCGCCCAGACGTTCGCACCATCTCCGGTTGGCATCCAAAATAACCCCCTGCTCGTCGACCAAAATCATGAGATCGTGACTCATATTGAAAAAAAGACGGTAC
>CAYMND010000195.1:0-5849 GCA_964391685.1 uncultured Clostridia bacterium
TGAGGTGAAACTACCTCGATCACACTTCCAATTTGAACACCCAGAGCCCGAAAGGCTACAACAATCAGCTTCTCTGATGGCCTGGTTCCAAAAATATAAACAGTGCGCCTGCGCAATTCTGTCCGTAAAGGATACAATGCATGAAAAATCTCTTCATACTTCATCGACATCTTCAATCTACCTGCTTCGCAACCTGAGTCTGAAATAAATACTCGGCCAAAGCCAGGTCAGCGCTGTGGGTCAGTTTCAGGTTTCTTTCCTCGCCACTGACCACCCATACCGGTGCCAGTTCGTATCGAAGAATTAGACTGCAATCGTCGGTTGCATTCACGTATTCTTCTTCCAGGGCTCTCTGATGTGCTTGACGGATCAATGGCAGATCGAATACTTGCGGAGTTTGCACACGCCACAAATGTTTTCGGGGGGGAACGGCAGAAATAAAGCCCTTCTCGTTCACCTCGATAATTGTATCGCTGGATGGTATGGCGCAGGTGACGGCTTGAACTTCACACAGAGCCTCCAGGCATGCCCGGGCCAAATTGGCACTTACCAAGGGACGTACTGCATCGTGAATCAGTACAACTCCTTCCTGGGCAGAAATATGGTTTACCCCCAAAAATGCACTCTGCTGCCTTGTATCCCCACCTTCAACTAAGGCCATTACTTTGGATATCGGATGATGCCGCAGCAAATCTTCCATCAAATCAAGATATTTGCCATTCACCACCAATACGATACCATCGATCTCATCCATTAGGGCAAAGACCTGCAAACTATGCTCCACTACTGTTTTGTCACCGATCTTCAGGAATTGCTTGGGCAGGTCAGAGCCCATTCTCTCTCCTCGCCCCGAAGCGAGCAGCACTGTATAGACTGATCGTCCAGATTTCATGCTCATAGCCACCTCTACAACAATCGTACCCTTTTTGTCGGTGCCCTGGGTTCAGCAAAGTTTAGAATATCATGAAATGAAATTTGTTGTTTTGGAACCCGCCAATCTCCATAATGAAAAGTAAGATAATCCCGATAGTTTTTTGGAGCTCCAACTTTTTTCCCACAAAAGTCAATATAATCAACCGATAAAAAATATTCAGCGGGAGAATCATTGATCATCTGTATGGCCCGGTCCCCTTCAATATGAATAAAAGAAAGGTCGACGTTGAATTGACGAATACCATTCAGGTCTCCTGGCACGAGAGAAAGAAACAAGTTTCTCGGTTCCAAACCCAGTCTTTCTTCTTCTACCCCCAGAATAACCTGCCATCGGACTTGATCCACCCGGGGAAGGTGCTCGTAATGATCCCGGATGCAGCGAATCACCTTTTCCGCCTCCTCTGCCATAACTGATATATCGACATCATCATCCCAAGGCAGGAGATCCCCGTCTCTGACTATCCCCAGCAATGTACCGTGATCGATGAAAAACCGGAGTCCGCATCCTTCCGAGATCTTGGACAAAAACAAAAGCATTTCCCGTGCTAAGTTCAAGGTTTCAGGGTCCGAGAATGGCCGGCCAGATTTGCTGTCGATCACCTCTTTAGGAGAAAAAAAGATTCGATCCTCCGGAACTCCCAGTTCCGTGATCAGCTGTTGCTGAATCTGATGGACAAAAATGCTGGTTACAATGATGTTGTCATACGCAAAATCGCAAAGAGTATTGGGCGCAACAACTGGAACTCCGCAAAATTGCTGCCCTTGCTTTCGCGTATCATTGTCTAAAACAGCCAAAATATCATATCGGTCGGCATATTTTTCACAAAAAAACCTTCCAGCTTCACCAGCACCGAACAGCACGACTCGCTGCATGTATTACCCACCTTGATGACCCATTGAAGAACGTCTTTCTTCGAGAATACTGTTGAGCAAGGTGGAAGATATCCCCTTAGTGTACGGGAAATACACCACTCTGACTCCAACCTCTTTGAACTCACTTTCTATTTGTTGCCATTTCTGAGTTTGAAACCAATCGTCTCCAACAAAAACGACATCGAATCGCAAACGTTCCCAAGCGGCCATCTTGTCCATCGTCGGCTGCGGAATCACAGCATCTACATATTTAATTGCTCTCAGAATTTCACAACGCTCAAAAAAAGGAATAATGGCTTTTTTTTTCTTGTACTCAAACATCAGTTCGTCTGTAGTCACGCCTACTATCAGCTTGTCACACATTCCTTTTGCGTTGCGTAATAAATTGAGATGCCCAACATGAAAGAGATCATACACACCTGTCGTATAACCGATCACCATTTCCTAACTCCTCGGGCTACTGCCCTTTACTCTTTTTTCATCATGCTCTTCCCAAGGTTTATGATATTCCTTTTTCATGCCCGACCAACAAGATGGAGGTTTGAAGTCAAGATGAACTTTACTGGAATCAAAGAGAGTTTGACAATCAAAAAAATCGGATCGAACGCTTACTTGCTCCGGGGCAAATCCCATGCTTTTCATGAAATAGTTAAGATAATGTATCTTTTCCACCGAGAACCCCATCAACCGGGCGGCTACCCAATCAGTTTCCAGAAAATCTGTACCAGCGAGTAATACGGAAGCTTCTTTCGGTTCCGGACAGAAAGGGCCGTCCCCCTGTCCGGCCATTATACCATCCACAACTGAAAACCGTTTCTTCGGTCCATTTTGAATTCCGCTGTATAGATCCACCACCATTCTCCAAATGGTATCGTTTCCTTGCCAGGCACCTCTTTTTTTTACTTTTCGAAAGAAATCTTTCAGCCACAGAAAGAAACTGGGGTAGGCATCTCCGCCGATACCGGGAAATCCCTCACGCCAATGGACCAGGTAGTTTTTTATACCAACAGTACCGACCAGTCCCTTTAGATTGAGTGTAACACCACACTTGTGATGAGTTTTTAATTTAGGAACGGATATATAAACATCAGACTTGTATATTGAATTCGAGAAACTGTACAGTTGGGTCTCACCGGTATGGGCTCGAATCGTTTCGTCACGATCTGTGAAAACCCCTCTGAATAAACGAGGCTTTAACCCGAACAGCATGGATTTTTGTCCAAGATTAATGGTGGTTTCACCACGGGGATCACCCGTTTGCACCTTCATCCGATCGCGATGGCCATAATCTTTTAAGTCCTCGCATACCAGGGGACGCAAGTCCAGGATCTCCAGTGGCGTCTTAAGCTCATGAAAAAGTGAATCCAGATTCTGTATTTGCATCAATTTCTTGAAATCTGCATCGATTGAGGGATTATCTCCAATGATGATTCGACCGTTACCGTTCAGAATCTGATCGACAAATCCAGCCACGGCCCGAATAACCGTGGGATGAGTGATCGTAGTAAAAACATCATATTGTTTGGGACACGACGCCCGGTAGCGATGAGCAACCCAGTTGGGCTTGATGAACACCTGATCTCCTGGTTTGACCAAAGTCTCAAAAGGTCTGTCTCTGTCAAAACCCAGCAAGACTAAAGCTTTACGTAAAGATTCCTGCACATTTCGGGGTTCGTAGCTGTCGCACCGGACTACACTTACTGACATATGATTCCCCTTTCCAACAGATACAGAAAACGATCCAGACAATAAAACAGATATTTCTGATCTCCACTGAATTGTTCCATGTCCAGTGAATCCAGGAACACAGGATGATTGGGTCCCTTATAATCACTCAACCATTCATCCATAGGCCGAGCAAAAGGAATCTTTCCGGGTGCATCTACACCTGGAAACAACTGGCGGAATAGTTCAAACAAAAGATACTTGGGCTCTCCATGCCGGATACGCTCCAGATCGAGGGCCCCCTTAAGCTTCATTTCTTCGAAAGGTTCCACCAATTTGATCCCGGTTCCTTGTACACTATTGTTGAAAGCCTGTATTATGCCTATCCCATGTATGTTTTTTAGAAAACCGATATAATCGATCATCTCTCCCCGTCGATAGGGTTCATAAACTGGACGCAAATCAATCCATTCCTTCAACGCCTGCTCAGGATGAATAAAAGTGTATCGCTTAAAAAACTCTTCAAAGGTCCAGTCTCTCGATAACAGTTTATCCATTCCTCCGAAGGTCGAATCCGCTCCGTTTCCCACCAATACTTGCTTCACTCCATCCCGCTTAGCGATCAAAGCCGCTTTGTGTAAAGCAACTTCAACAGCGTGTAAAGGAGCTTTTTTCATGACCATTAGTTCGTCTTCATATTGTTTATAATCCTGCCAGCCCACTGTAACGACCTTCAAATCGAGACCGCATATTTTTGCATGCAGTTCGGCTTTTTCCAATTCCCCCATCCCTTTTTCAGCCATGAAATCGATTGTATACGCACGGGTGCCCCGTGGAAGCAAAGCTGCAAGTATGGCAGAATCGATCCCTCCACTCAGAAAGATGGCGGTTTCATCCAGACTCTGAATACGGTTCACACTTTCATGCAGTGCATCGAGAATTTCTCTCACACTTCCGACAGCTTTCTGATCTGAAGGCTGAATAACCGGCAGTATCGGAGCAATCCGGGGCAACCACTCGCTATTGTCATATGGAATAAATCGCAGTCCCAGATAATAAGAAAGGTTATCCGCTTTCATGATTTCTCTCCTTCGGATGTAAATGATAGGGGGCCCATACCTGCCAATTGCTCGGGCAACGATCGCACTCTCGACAGGGTCGATGGCGCAGACAGCTCAACAGGTCATTCTTTATACGATCCGATGAGGCTTCCAGGACCAAACCGTCCGGCCAAATCATTTCCGACTCCACGTGTTCACTCAGAGTCCTTGGACAATGCGCCAAAGTATTGCCCATAAGTGTCCAGGCCTTTTTATAAGCACAACGAAGCTGACGTATCGTCTGAAGCATCAATTCGTTATCGGTCTTATATTCTTGCCATGGGTTTTCCGCTTTCGGCAATCTAATCTGAAAAGGTATGGCCTCGGTCTTCAGGAAATTACCGACAAGGTCCATTTCAGACTGAGACAAAGCCCTCCCCTGTAACACCACCGTAGCGTCAACCTGCTTCAAGACATCCAGCAATCCTTGAGAGATAGGCATGTGGGTATCCAGTTGCAGAAGAATTCTGTCTGCCAGGTTAAGCTCATGTATTTTTTTAAGAATCCGTTCAATCAATGGATGAAACAGAGCTCCGGGTCCACAAATCATCAGACGTTCCAGATGCATCACCTGAGACAGAATCACCGAAGAGCTGATGATCTGTTCACCATCCACCCAAAAGAGTTCTCCGTCTTTCTGCATGGAAAGAACACAGTTGAGACGTTTACCCAATATCGGTCCCTCATGAACTTGCCGAAGACTCTCTGAGAGTGTCTTTTTGCCATCCAGAACAATTCGACTAACTGTAGATTCAATCGTTTTAAAATTATCGATCTCACCGAAAGCGATATCCTTGACCGGTGTCTGCCAGTTCCCATAATGCAGACGAAGATATTCTTTAACATCGGCAGGAATACGGAAACGCCCCAAACCAGTTTCCAAGAACGATGACTCCAGGTAGAAGTGTTCCGGTGACCAATTGATGGCTTCCAAGGCCAATCCATTCACAAACTGGAAGAAAGATATCCCCACATTGAAAGTGTTTCGTTGGCCCTTCGCATCCTGTATCGTCAACCAAATGGCTACCTCCTCATCGATACTGTTGTAAAGAATTTCCAATATCCCTTCCATGCGACCATTGTCCAGAAACTGTTCTTTATTATCTATCAGCAAGTCGAAGACTCTATAGCGACTGGAAAAATCTACAGAGAGATCTATGTCGTCATCCCAGGGTAGAATATCACCATCTCGCACCAGCCCCAGCAGGGTTCCATGATCAATAAAACATGGTATATGATTGTCCTCCAGGAGCCTGGAGGACAATCATATACCATGTT
>CAYMND010000196.1:0-5838 GCA_964391685.1 uncultured Clostridia bacterium
CCTTGCTCATGCGGGCGGTGGAAGGGGTGTCCAGCATCAGGAAATGGAAGATGGTATCGGCCTGGATGAACTGGCTGCGCAGTTTCTCGAACAGACTGTACTGGTTTCCCATTTTGGCCATGTTCATCTCGATTTCAACCAGCTGTTTAAACCATCCGCTGACCATGGTGCCGTCGTCATCGCAGATGATGGCTTTCTCCACCTCGCTTTTCAGATCGGTGATGTTCACCATGGGAATCCGTTGGGGTTCGAAGAACAGCAGCGCCCATTTCGAGGCGTGAATGTCCCTGAGGCTCTCGCTCATCTTCTCCATCTGCCGGAAATCAATGCCCCGGGTCATCGTTTCCACTTCCTTCATGAGCCGTGCGTATTTTTCGGTGAAATCGTTCAGATGGCCTTTCACTTCACCGGTGTTCCGGTTCAGGCGGATGTTCTCGAGCATCCGGTCGATTTCGTGGGATATGTCCCGGTGCAGTGTCTGCCAGTGGTTGTGCTTACCGGAGATTTCCTTCTGGAGCTGACTTGCAAAAGCCTCTGTTGTGGTCGTCACCTGATCCGGGGAACCAATCTCCATTTGAATCTGGTTGCCGGTCAGGATGACCCGATCACTGGGCATGTAGATGTCCTTGAAGAACCGGTCCAGATGGGCTTTGATTTCAGTTTGTTCCTGGGTGGCCCAAAACATGAGCAGGAAGAGCCGGCCCGGTTCTCCGGCCGTTGTCTCTTTTTCTTTCTTATCCGGAATCATTTTTTTCCGTAGTTCGAAAAAGCCGTTGATCCGGCGCTCGCTGCCGTTTTCCAGCAGACGGAAATCTTCCTTGCGGAAACCGCCCAGGGTTTGTCCGTCCTTGACCACTCGCAGAACCAGTTCCACGTTGGTGACCGATACATATTCCTGCAGCGGTTTATCCGGTTCGGCCTGTGGCTCCTCCTGGGAAAACAGGGGCGGCATCGCAACTATCATCAATGCAATCGCAATCAATCTTTTCTTCATTTTATCTCTTGTAAACCGATGCATATTATAGCAAGTCAAATTCCAAATCAGCAACTGGAATGTGTCTTCAGCCGGGGACACTTGAGCGTACTCTCAGGGCGGAGGAGAATCGTAAAAAAGGCGGAAAATTGATTGGCTCTATGCTATATATATCAGCGGATTGCCTGGGGAGAGGCAGTGAAGCAGGCCGATGAGGAGAGGAACAACACCTTTTTTTGTGATATTGATGGTTGTCAGCATTCTGTTGTGCGGATCGTGCAGGTCCGGGGACAACGGAAGCGAAGATACCGGGCCGACGGATCCGGAAACCCCGACCGAAAGCGCTTGCACCCGGGTACCTCTCGAAGTGACGGGAACCGTGGTTTCCGTCACCGATATCGATGGACTGCTGGCTGCCGTGGAACAGGCGAACCGGGACGGAAACACCTCCATTCAGCTGGAGAACGGCACCTACTATCTGACCGATATGCTGGTGATCCGCGGGGAGGGGGTCACGGTGCGCAGCCGCAGCGGTGAACGGGAGCGGGTCATTCTGTATGGGCAGGGGATGGGAGGACCGGTAACTCATATTTTCAATGTCACCGGAAGCCGTTTCTGCGCCGCAGACCTGACCCTGGGGCGTGTGGCCAATCACGCGGTTCAGATCCACAGCAGCTGTGATGAACCGGTTCTGCACAACCTGCATATTGTCGATGCCGGAGAGCAGCTGGTGAAGGTTTCCTACGTTCCCGGAAACAGCGAGAGCAGCGAGGACGGGTTGATGGAATGGTGCCTGCTGGAATACACCGCCGGAATCGGTCCCCAGTACTACATCGGAGGAATCGATGCTCACCAGGCCGATGACTGGATTGTCCGCCACAACACCTTCCGCTCCATCCGCAGCCCCGATGATGATCTGGCCGAGCACGCCGTACACTTCTGGTCCGGTTCCAGTGGGACGCTGGTAGAGCACAACCTGGTTGTCGACTGCGACCGGGGCATCGGCTTCGGACTCGGAGACAGAGCACACCATCAGGGGATCATCCGCAACAATATGATTTACGTCACCCGGGATGTGGGCATTGGCCTGGAGAGCTGCGACGGGGCGGAAGTAGTCGGCAACACCATCTTTTGCGAGAATTATACCAACGCCATGGAGTATCGTTTTACAGCCAGCCGCGACAATCACATTGCCGACAACCTGTGCAACGCTTCGATCGCTTCCCGGGACGGAGGATCGGCGACTCTTTCCGGCAACATGACCGACGCCGTTTCCAGCTGGTTCGTTGATGTTTCAAACGGGGATCTTCACCTTTCCTCTTCGTCACTGCCTCCGGTGGACGCCGGGCAGGTTTTGGAGAACGTCACAGTGGATTTCGACTGCGAAACCCGTCCGAAAGGAGCGGCCCCCGATGTGGGTGCCGACGAATTATAACTCCTTGAACGATTCTTGCCCGCGCATTACAATGATTGGAACAGAGGGAGGTGGTCATGGGACTGCAACGTGGGTTATCGTTTTTCATGGCAGTATCAATCGTTGTTTTCTTTCGGACAGTAAAAGTGGATGCTGTTGAAGCAGCTCCGGATTTTTCGGAAGCTCCAGTGGTTTCCGTGTCCCTTTTTAAAAACGGATTGGCCATGATCACGAGGGAACTGGCCATTCCTTCCTCCAGCCGGAAAGCCGTTATTGTCGCCGACCCGGTTCCGATACACGGCACCTTCTGGGTTGATTTCGAGAATCCGGTGCGAGTCGAAAACGCCCAGGTTGTCTGGAAGGAGAAACGAATCGTCCGGAACGACAAATTCGATATCCGGAAGGCATTGGAGGCAATGGCCGGGAAAAAAGTCACCCTTGTGTTGAGCGGGGGGGACCGGTTGAACGGTGTAATCGTTTGCTTTCCGAATCTGGAGACTCATTTCCTCATCCTGAGAACGGAAAAAGGATGTGAATTCCTGGATGCCGGCCAGGTGATCCGAGCTGCGTTCGAAGACAAAAACCTGCAGCTGGTGCCGGTGGAAATGGTGAAGGAAGGGGAGGTCAAAAAGAATATCCTCACCTTTTCTTATCCCGAGTCCGGGCATTCGAGGATTCTGCGGTTCAGCTACCTGTGCCGGGGCGCCAGCTGGGCGCCGGCCTACCGGTTTGATTTGACCGAAGAAGGCAAAGGCGTGTTGTCCTTTCAGGGAGTCGTGAAGAATGAAGTGCTCCCGTTCAGAAAAACTCTGGTGAATCTGGTCAGCGGTTTTCCGGCCATTCTGTACGATAAGGTCCTTTCACCGATGAACCGCTCCCAGAAACTGGATGCATTCCTCTCCAGCCTGTCCCGTCCCGACAGGGCGGGAAGCAGCCCTGTCACCCAGCAGATTGCCCTAAACATCGCCAATGACTGGGATGAAGATTCGCCTTCTTCCGGTTTGAACACGGACCTGGACAGTGACATGCATCTTCGATCGGTGGGGCCGGTGGACCTGGAGGAAGGGGATGCCCTGATGCTCGATCTGGGAAAGACAGCTACAACCTTCGAACGGGTGGTGGAGTGGAACATTCCCGAAAGTCGGGATCTCAACGGCCGCTATCAACGCAACTGGCGCAGGCGGGAAACGGGTGGAACCTCCGATGAACTCTGGGATACTCTGATTGTATCCAATCCGTTTGATTTTCCCATGACTACGGCGCCGTTCACGGTTTACAGGGACGGACAGATTCTCAGCCAGAACATCAGCAACTGGACGGCCAGAGGGCGTAAAAGCCGGGTGCGTTCCGGCAGAGTCCTCAACATCGGGACCGAAGTGTCGGAGGAGGAGGTCGAAGGCAGTCGGAAACGGATTGTCATCCGTGGTGACGATTTCATGCAGACGGACATTCGCTGCGTCATCACTCTCGACAACCGGAGAGGCACCGGACAGACTGTAATGGTCAACCGATCGATCTGGGGAAAAATCATTGAAAGCAGCGGCAAAGCAGTAACGAGGAAACTGGCTGAGGGTGCCCAGTCGGTGAATCCCCGAAGTGAGGTGGAGTGGAGATTGGAACTCGCTCCGGGTCAGAAGATGAAAATCGGTTTCACTTATACTGTACTGACGGATATCTGACTTTTTCTTCTTCCCTTCACTCTTGCGCCTGGGGCGGTTCGAGAAAACGGTCTCCGGTTTTCTCGATGATCAGCCGTCTCCACCACTCCGGAAGATCCGGATGTTCGACGATGGGGTAACGGCCGTACGGATTGCGCAGGAACACCCCGTTCTCCTCTTTCTTGCGGTTCCCGTCCAGGTGCTTGACCATCAGGAAACGGTAGAGCTCCTTCCAGCGGTTCACCGTCTGGTTGGCCATGCCGGTGGAAAAAGAAGACAGAAAATCCCGGGCTGTTTCGGGATCGGTTTTGTATAATTCCGCTGCGGCCCGGTCCACGGCGACGACGGCCCGGCGAAATCCGGTTTCAATCTCCTGCTGGATCTTGCGGATATCGGGA
Source organism: uncultured Clostridia bacterium (assembly GCA_964391685.1). GTDB lineage: Bacteria > Acidobacteriota > Aminicenantia > UBA2199 > UBA2199 > CAYMND01. The sequence continues at coordinate 4,444 of CAYMND010000196.1, forward strand.
AAGATTTCGCTGTAGCGCAGGTAGGCAAAATGGGCCACTTGATTGAACACCCAGAATGCGGCGGTGTCGGAAAATTCCAGGATACTGCCGTTGCCTTCCCGGTAGCATTCCGGGACGCTGCGGATTCCGGCGTAGAATGGAACGTAGACCGTGGTGTTGGTATCGTCGACACCGAACCAGAAAATGCCGCCCACAGGGTCGGGATAATGGGCTCGGAGCTGGGCGATGAAGGAGAAAGCGGTCTGCTGCGTGGCGGTGGTCCGTTCATGAAAGTAGTTTTTATCGTCCACCTTCCAGGTCATGGGGCGCCAGCGGTAGGGAAGTCCGTAGGGACCGGCACCCACATCCTTGGACATGTCGTATTCGGTACCTTCCAGATGGTCGCGCTTGGCTTCCATCAGATCTTCTACGCTCAGGAGCCGGTCCGGTTTGACCCAGACGGGGAGGCGTCGGCTCAGGTCCTTGCCCATGGCGATGTCTTCGTAATTCGCCATTTCCTGGTTGATCCGGCGAAACAGGTTCCAGACCCGGGCTTCACAGAAACGGGCTCCGCCGAAGTCGATGGGGGCGTAGGCGTCCGAGAAGCTGAACTCCTCGTCCCGGCCTTTGAAAAACCCTTTTTTGCGGGCAAATTCGATGATATCGTCACTGTAGACGACTTCCACTTCGGGAGTGTCGATTCGGTCCAGGTCTCTGCTGGTGATGGAGGTTTTTCCGTCAGCCAGGGGAAAGCGGGTGATGCGGGCCTGGTTGGCGTGAGCCGAGACGCAGTCGTCCGGTATGCGCAGGGCCACCCACAGGGCGCCCTTGTCTTTCTTGTGACTGCCCCGGCCGACAATCTCCATCAGCCAGACCTCGCTGGGGTCGCCGATGGAGAGGGACTCCCCGGAGCCGGTGTAGCCGTATTCGGCGGTCAGTTCGGCGATGGTCCGGATGGCCTCTCGGGCGGTCTTGGAGCGCTGCAGGGCCAGAAACATCAGGCTGCCGTAATCGAGCATACCGTCGGGATCGTCGAGTTCCTTCCGACTGGTGAAGGTGGTCTCGCCGATGGCCACCTGTTTCTCGTTCATGAAACCGATGACGGTGTAGGTGGCTGCCGGATGGGGCACCTTGGCCAGGGGTTTGTGGCTGCCCCGGTCGTAGGCCTGATAGAAGGAGCCCGGAGCCTGGGGGCCACCGGGAAGAAAATATAATTCTCCGTAGCGGATATGGGAATCGGCCACGTAACTGATCAGGGTTGAGCCGTCCTTGGTGGCTTTTTTCCCCACCAGGTAGTTGGTGCAGGCCGGAAGGGCCGAGGTGTAAACGAAGGCAGTCAACAGAAAGGTATATAAAATTGTCTTTTTCATCGAACAAGGAACCTATCTCATAAAACAATCCCCGACCATTGTCAAC
>CAYMND010000197.1:0-5836 GCA_964391685.1 uncultured Clostridia bacterium
CCATCGACTACGAAGCCTTGGAGAAATTGGCCCTGGAGCACAAACCGAAGCTGATCATGGCCGGCGCATCCGCCTATCCCCGCACCATCGATTTTCCACGCTTCCGTCAGATTGCCGACAAAGTCGGTGCAATCCTGGTGGTTGACATGGCCCATATCGCCGGTCTGGTAGCAACTGGCAACCACCCGTCACCGGTACCATACGCCGATTTTGTCACCTCTACCACCCACAAAACCCTGCGCGGTCCCCGGGGCGGCTTGATTCTCTCCAAAAAAGAGTATCTGAAGGAGCTGAAAAAAGTCGTTTTCCCGGGTATTCAGGGTGGCCCGCTGGAACACATTATCGCCGCCAAGGCAGTCTGCTTCAAATTGGCCATGGAAGAAGAATTCAAAACCTACCAGAAACAGGTGATCCAGAACGCCTCGATTCTGGCCAAAGCCCTGGCGGACCGGGGGCTGCGAATCGTTTCCGGAGGGACCGACAATCATCTGATGCTGGTGGACGTCACCCCCTTGGGCATCACCGGAAAGGATGCCGAAAGTGCACTTGACCTTGCCGGCATCACCGTCAACAAGAACACCATTCCATTCGATCCCAATCCGCCCATGGTCAGTTCCGGAGTACGCATCGGAACGCCTTCCATCACCACCCGAGGCATGAAGGAAGGTGAAATGTCCACGGTGGCCGATTTGATTGTAGAAGCCCTGAAGAACGTTCAGAATACCGATGTACTGGAAAAAGTCAAAGGCAAGGTACGAGAACTCACCTCCAGCTTTCCCATTTATCAGGATATCATTCAGAAGTACGACCTACGGTTCAAAAGCTGACCTGAGATTTTTCCATTTGTGTCAGGGCCCCTTCAACGGGGCCCTGAGAACACCTGCTGCATGAAGACGTTCTGCAGGATGAACAGACCGATAAAAGTGATCAAACCGGAGATGACCGGCGTAACCAGCCATCCCAGGGCGATATCTCCCAGAACTTTGTAGCGGATTTCCCGCCCCTTCTTGATAATTCCGATGCCGATGATTCCACCGATTACCGACTGCGTGCTCGAAATGGGAACCAGGGGAATGGTCGGCAGTCCGTGAGCCAGGAGCCAGCTCTCCAATCCTCTGGAGGAGAAAAGAAACAGGACGATGGATTCTGAAAGCACCACGATCAAAGCGGCGATGGGCGACATTCTCATCAGATCGCTGCCAACAGTCTGAATTACCTTCCTGGAATAGGTAAAAACGCCAACGGCAATGGCAATGCCACCCAGAAAAAAGAGCTGATGAACACCTGTCAGAGTGAACAGCCCGGAAATGTGAATGTCCCGGAATGGAGTGACCGGAACAAAGACGCCCATGACATTGGCGATGTTGTTCGCTCCCAGGCTGTAGGCCCCGAACGCCCCGACAATCACCAGGCCGTAGCGTGTAAGGGAATCCAGCGTCAGCAGGTGGATTTTCACTTTTTTCATTACCAAACGAGTCAAGTAGTAGAGCAGGGCCGACAGAGCGGCAGTGAGGATAATGGCTGCAAACCAGCTGAGTACAATTTTGAGCAGGGAGTGATAATCGGTGGGAGAGCCGGAGAAATAATTCCATCCCAGAATCGAACCGATGATGGCCTGGGAAGTCGACACCGGCATCTTGATCCGAGTCATCCAGGACACAGAAATCGCTGCGGCAAGGGTGACCATGAAAGCACCCGCCATGGCGTTCACGGCACCGAGGTTCTTGAGTGTACCGGTGGTTCCCGCACCTTCGGCCACCGATCCGAGGATTACGAAAACGCTGCATAGTGTCGCTGCCGTTCCGAACCGGACCATTTTCGACGCCACAGCTGTCCCGAAAACATTGGCGGTGTGGTTGGCTCCCAGAGACCATCCCAAAAACAATCCACTGGTCAGAAAAAAATAGATCATGGTTCTGTATGGATTCAGAAGCTTCTTTTTATGGTACTGATGCTCAATCGGTCGGCCACATTTTCAGCCAGATCGGAAATGGTTTCAATATGCAGCGCGAAGTACCGAAGATGATTTTTCCGGCTCAATTCCAGATCGGAGCGGAATATGCGCCGTTTCAAGCGGTCACTGATCGTATCGGCCTCCTTCTCGTAGAAATAGACTTTATGCAGAAGGAGGCCGATACGATCAGTGACCATGTTGAAATCCATAAAAAAAGCGCGGCTAGCCGAAATCAGGGTCTCCACCGACTGCACGCAGACATCGGTTAACATCAGATATTCCTTGTCGTATTCTTCTGGAATATCAGGCATTTCCACAGAAAACTGATTCAAGGTCTTCTTTTCGGCGTTGATGATTTCGTCGATGTTTTCCAGCAGCGCCAGTACATCACCGCGGCTTTCAGGTATCAGAGAATGGGTGTAGAGCTGAGTCTCAACCGAGCGCCGAAGATCATCGGCCCGGTTCTCCAGTTTGCCGATGGCCTCTATGGAACCCTCGAAATTCTCCATCATCCCTTCCAGGTATTCCTGAATCCCGCTTCGGAAAACGAGCGCGCCCCGGCTGATCGTGTCCAGGAAATCGTCTACCTGGCGTTCCAGCATCTTGGATTGCTTCAACAGAATGCTTGTCATTTCCTCTCCCGAATCAACTTCTCTTTTCCTCCGTTCTTCAGAACATCCCGAAAGAATATCAGATAGATTATGGCAAAAATGATCAGAAAAAACATCAGTATCCTGGATTTTTTTTCGGGGAAAACAGTGCCACTCAGCGCGATCTCCTCTCCCAGCTTCACATCGGACAGTTGAATCGACAACGCTCTCCGGCCGTCGATCCGGGTCAGGGAATACAGTGAGCTTGCCCCCTTGTTCTTCGGCTTGGGCGCGAATCGATCGATGGTCTTGACGGCGAACCCATCGGGCAGAAACACCGTCGCCGAAAACCGGTCGATTCGGTGGAAGGACATGTTCATGAACCGGTACTGCAACTCCAGGCTTTTATCGAAGAAATCTTTCACAAAGTAGGACAAGACCACCCGCAACGGATATTCAGCGATTCCGGCGATATCCAGTCGCAGAAACCGAACCCCGTCACCGGCTTCCATTTGAACGGCCTCCGGGGAGAGGCCGTCCACCACCGGATCGGGTCGGATGCCCGAGTAAACAGGGATACGCAGCTCCTCACCGCCTCCGGCCATTACCGTCATTTCCAGACGAACCCGGGCCGATCCGTCCTCCAGAACCTCCAGCTTCTCGCTATAGTTCGACAGCTCGGGGCCGACGGATACCATCGGAACCGGTACAGCCAGGAAAAACAGAATCCATATGATCACTCGTCTCGACATCTCACTCGTCTCCTGCATGCTGCGTCACGGGGTGATTCCCAACACCCGGAACCAGGTCAGACCGGCCAGGGAAAGAATGACGACCCCGATCGTGGCCACGACGAGACCGTACTTGATGTTGTCCAGCACCGAATACTGGCCGGTGCTGAACAGGATGACGTTCGGTTTGGCGTTGATGGGCAACGCGATGACCCAATCGGTGGTGAACGCCGCCGGCAGGGCCAGGGCCAACACCGGAAAATGGAACTGCTGCGCCACAGCGATCACGATGGGCATCATGATGATGACCCGCATGGTTTTACTGGTGAAAAAGATGTGGGCATACATGTTGACGGCAATGATAATCACGTAGACAAGCCAGAAATTGGTATCGTTGCCGATATGGAAGTATTGAAACAGATTGCCGATGGCCCAGCGGGCCGCCCCGGAGCTGTCCAGGGCCAGTCCGCCGGCGTAGGCGCCGGCGCTGAACAGCATCAGGTGCCAGGGGATGTCGGCATCGTTCCACTTGATGATGCCGATCTTGGGCAGAAAGGTGATCACGGCTCCGATCATGGCCGCCATGACCGCATCGATCTGGAAACCGAACCAGGCCGTCTGAAATCGATCGGTTACCCACAGGAAGATCACGAGACCGAAAATTACGGCCGCCTTCTTTTCCTGGAAAGAAATTTTACCCATTCGGGCCAGCTGCCGCCTGAGGGTGTCGATGCCGCCATGTATACTCGGTTTCCGCTCTTCCGGTTTCAGCCGGAACAACAGTTTCGGACCGATGTACCAGGCGATCAGCATGGTGAGCAACACCACCGGCAGGCTGGCGAACATCCAGTCGGTATAGTAGACTTTCTCCCCGCCGAGGGAGAAAATGAACGAGACGGCGATCAGGTTGGCGGTGCTTCCGGTCATGAATCCCGATGAAAAGATATTGATGCCGAGAAGGTTCTGCAGAAAAAGGTTGCGGCCGAAGTTGGTGGACTTGTCGCTCGTCGAGCCGTAGATGGCCGCCACCACCAACATCAGGGGCAGGGTCATGACCGCACGGGGCGCCGTGGCGGGGATCAGCGGCGCCAGGCACAGCTGGAGCACGATGAATGCCAGCAGCATGGTGGAAGCCTTGTGACCGAAGCGGATGATCAGGTTGAGAGCCAGACGCCGGGCCAGGTTGGTCTTCACCAGGATGGAACTCAGAACGAAAGCCATCACGTTGAGCCAGATGACATCGTACCCGAGAACCCCCAGAACGTGACTCTGATCCCAACCTCCGGTAAAAATCAGGGCGATCATCAACAGCAGCGAGGTCAAATAGGTGGGGAAGGGCTCACAGATCCACCAGGTGAGGGCCATGGCGAAGCAGGCCAGGACGGCCTGACCGCTTCCGGTCAGGCCGTCCGGTGTCGGCATATAGTACAGAACCAGAAAGATGGCCAGTCCCAACGGAAAACCGAGATATTTCATCCACCGTTCCGCCCGGGTCGTCTGCCGCTCGGGAATCATCGCCAGTTTGTGTTTGTCCAGATCGAGCAGTTCGTCCAGTTCTCCGTTGACACTGTCATTCACTGAGGGGCTTGCCATCTCTTTCATCGGGCCGTTCACCACTTCCTGTACGGATGTTTGATCAGGTTGGAATTGAAATACCGTGGATCGCCGGACACTTCCTCACCGATCCAATCGGGCAGATCAATCTTTTGATTTTCATCGCCGAGCTCGACTTCAGCTACGACCAATCCTCCGTTTTCACCGAAAAACTCATCCACTTCGAATACCAGTCCGCCGTAGGGGATTTTGTACCGTTTCTTCTCGATGATCGGTTTCTCACAGATCTCATCCAGCATAATGCTGGCATCCTCTGCGGAAATCTCGTACTCGAACTCCGAACGCGACACTCCGCGGGTGACCCCTTTGATGGTCAGATACCCCTTCTTCTCTATGGTCCGCACCCGAACGACCCGCTCCTTGACGGAGGAGAGATAGCCCTGGCGGTAGACGATCCCTTTCGCCGCCTCTTTCCATGCGTCACTCTTCACCAGAAATTTTCTTTCTATTTCTTTGGCCATGGTATTCCTCTTTTGATTATACAGAAATTAAACTGCGGGGGCAGAATTCCTGCCCCCGATTCAAAACAATCATATCACCGGATCAGAATGAATAGTAAAAACCAAACTGCAGGACATTGAAATCGTCGTTGCCTTCAAAGTCTCCATCACCGGTGGCATACTCGTCGTTGTTGACCATGACATAGTTGAGCATGAACTTGAGGTTGGGATAGGCGTACCAGTTGAGTCCTACGGTGAAATTGGTACCCTCGCCGCCCATGATCCCCGATGAGTCCTCATCGTTGAGATTCAGATTGCTCAAGCGGGTTGTCAACTCGAACGCCCCCAGGGGCTTGTTTTTCGCGTAGATACGACCGGCGGGTTCACCTTCCATGACGTTGTACGGCCGTTTCTCTCCGGTGATCATCCAGCTGGCGAACACATAGTACCCGGAAAACTTGGCCTTGGGTTTGTCTTCCAGGCGGTTGACTTCCAGCCAGGTGTACT
>CAYMND010000198.1:0-5809 GCA_964391685.1 uncultured Clostridia bacterium
CTGGTGGACGAATCGCTCGACACACTCAAGTCCCGGGTCCGCAGAGTGGTTAGGCGGAACGCCCCGGAAGGGGTGCAGGTGCTCTGGCGGCGTGACCTGGGCGGGGAGACCGAGTGGTACGTTCACAGCCGGGAAAAGGTCGAAGGGCAGGGGGTCAACCTGACCGAGATCGTGGCTGCCTTCATTGCCGGGGAGTATAACCATGGGCAATGAATGGCCAAGACTGTTGCGCTTGAGCCTGGTCTACCTTCTGCTGGTGGCGGCTTTTCCCTTGTTGATTGCATTTCTGATGCTCTTTTCCGGGAAAGGTCATTTGGGAATTGCTGATATATCCATTTTCATTGGAATACAGGGCTGGGCGGTGGTGACCATCGCCATGGCCGTGCAACTGGGAAACACCATGTTCAAATCTGAACATCAGGGGGCCTGGGACTATGTTGCCAGTCTGCCCCTTTCGGGATTGCGGCTGGTCTGGATGAAGATGAAGCCCAGGCTCATTGTGTTGATTCTATGGTGTCTTGTGTTCGATATTCTACTGCAGCTGCCTGCCATGACTGAGATTCAGAAGACAGATTTAAGTTTCCTGTTGATGTTCTCACATCCGCTGCAGGTGTTGTTCGTCGCTCTTTTCTGGTTCATTCCCAGCAGCATTTTAGCTGTCGTAAGGGATACCGATATCAAAAAGAAAAATTTCATGGGATTGTTAACTCTGCCTTCGATGTTCTTCTGGATCTGGATCTTCAGTTCATTTTTCAATCCGGGGTTTAAGGGGGTGTTCATTTTACCGAAAATTCCGATCGGGTACATGTTCGGTTCCGAAGTCATTTTTCGCAGCATACTGGTTCTTCTACTGGTACTCTCTCCCTTGATCGGGATAGCTCTTCGGGCGTTTCGTCGCCTTTCCAGTCAAACCCCTGAGGTTTTGACCCGACTTTTTTTTCAGGTGGCTTTTCCATTTTACCTCATGTCCTGGTTATGGCTCATCGGCTCCATCATCACCGGAGGTGTTCGATGAACCGGATGGAACTTCGCAAAAATTGGGGCTATCTCGTCCTTTTGTCCGTTACCCTGTCGGCCATCCCCTTGTCGGCCCACCTGCTGCCCGGACTGTCACTGAAGCAGCCGGGAGGCGATTTTCCGGTGTTCGTGATGATATTCGGTTTCAGTGTACTGCTGGTCATACACCAATTGGCCTACAGTTTATTTTGCAGGGAGCGACGGACCAAGGCTTTTGAATATTACCTGACTTTACCCTGGTGCAAATGGCGCCTGTTGGGATGGAAGATAGGGACCCGGTTGATGATGGCGTTTCCGTTCTGGGTTACCTACATGATTCTGGCACGGTTTTATCTGCACGATCCGTTTTTTGATGAATACTTGTTTTTCATGAACCATCCCGTATATATGCAGTTCACCCTGCTTTTCATGTTGGGTGGAGGTTTCTTCACTTCACTTCACGAACAGCGGAACTGGGGGGCGCTCGTGTTTTTGCTGCTCTTTTACGATTTAGTTCTGGGGACCGTGGCCCTGGACCGCTTGCTGGCCGATTTCGGTTTGACTCCGATTCACCGGCACGGGCTGGCCTTCGCCGCATCGGTTCTGTTCTGTATGGCATTGCTGATGGTTCCGTTCCTGACGGTTTTCAAAAGATCGGACCTGCGCAGTTTTTACGGGGAGCGGGTACTGAAGGTCCTGACGGTTCCGCTGCTTGGGGTGTTTTTTGTTGCGGCCGTATTGGGAGTGGTGCTTCTTTGAGGAAGATGATACGTGGACATAGTGGGCATAATGGACAGGGTGGACCTGGAGAGGATGTGGAGATGAATAATGAGCGGCATGGTGGATGCTGAAATGTGGAGCGAGTTTTCGATGAAGTTAACCAGAATCTTACTGTCCACCCTGTCCACTCAAAGCTTTTTCCTATTGACAAGCGTCTTTCGTTGACATATCCCTAAGAGAAGGAGCGAGGATGAAGAAACTGGTGATATTGACCGGTGCCGGCATGAGCGCCGAGAGCGGAATCCGAACTTTCCGGGATATGGGGGGGCTCTGGGAGGAATACGATGTCATGGAAGTGGCCAGCCCCCAGGGCTGGGAGCAGAACCGGGAACTGGTGCTGCGGTTCTACAACGAACGGAGGCGACAGCTGAAGGAATGCCGACCCAATGCCGGACATCTGGGCCTGGTCGATCTGGAGAAAGACTTCGACGTGCATATCATCACCCAGAATGTGGACAACCTGCATGAACGGGCCGGAAGCAGAAAAGTTCTCCATCTGCACGGACTTCTGACCCAGGCCCGAAGCACCGCCGATTCCCATCTGGTATACGATATCGGCTACAAGGACATCAACGAGGGGGACTTGTGTGAAAAGGGGGCGCAGTTGCGCCCCCATATCGTCTGGTTCGGAGAGCCCGTTCCGGCCATCCGGGAGGCGGAGGAACTCACCCGGCAGGCGGAACTATTTGCGGTTATCGGTACCTCTCTCAGTGTCTATCCGGCGGCAGGTCTGCTGCACGTGGTACCCGAGGGGTGTCCGGTCTTCATCATCGATCCCAATGACGTTGTACTCTACGGAATGTTCGATTACGAATTCATTGACGAGAAGGCCAGCATCGGGGTCATGAAGCTGAAGGAGAAGTTGCGGAGCTATCGCTGAGAAGAACTCCCTCCGGGAAAAAATTCCGGATCGGTTCGGTCGTCGAGCCCGGACAGCTCGAAGTAGCGTTTGATTCTTTTGAAAATGGATGCGCTTTCTGACCCGATGGAACTCTTCTTCCGTTTGGACCATTCCTCGTCCTGTTCGATGTTGCGTGCCCGGCGCCTGGCGATGACTTCCGAAATGGCTTGAGCGATCTGATCGCTCATGGCGATCAGATCCTTGAAATCCTTGGATCCGATGCGCAGGATACGGCATTCATTTTGAGCGATGACGGTGGCGCTGGTCTTATCACCGGTGAAAAGTGCCATTTCACCGAAATAGTTTCCCGGGGAAAGGGTGGTGATACACTGCCCTTTGCGAAAAACGGCCACTTGACCGGATATGATAATATGGAAAGCGCGGCCCTCTTCCTCCTCACGGATGATCTGCTCGTTCTGGCCGAAAAGAAGCAGCTGGGAGACGGCAGCGATGCGGTCGAGATGGTCGGAGGGGAGTTGTGCCAGGATTTCGTTCCGGGTCAGAGTCTCATGGACCAGACTCTTGTCATCGGTACGGGATGTCTCTGGGGCCGATATGACGGTACGGATGGGGTAGGGAATCGTGATTCCCTGACGTTTGAATGCGTACCAGAGATGATGGCGCAATGCGGCGGCGGCTTTGTCCATGAGAACAGGATCGGTGATACGGAAACGGATGGTATATGTGACGGCAAAGTCGTCGAAGGAACTGATCCAGATTTCCACCGGTGCGTCATGGACCAGAGCCTCCAGCTGATAGATCTTCTGACGTATGATTTCCATGACCTGGTCCGGTTCGTTGTCGTAGCTGATGCCGATGGTCATCCGGATGGCCGGTTGTGCCTTGCTGCCACCGAAAACGGTGACTATTTCCTTCGAAGCGTTCTGGTTGGGAACCAGCACCAGATATCCGTCTCTTGTTCGGATCTTCATCGATCTCCAGCGCAGCTGTTCGATGCGTCCCTCTACGGAACCCAGCTGAATCCAGTCTCCGATATGAAGGGATTCGTCGAAGTTGAGGGCCAGGCCCGAGAACAGATCCCCCAGGATGTTTTGCAATGCGAAGCCGGCCACGATGGTAATGACGGCCGAAGTAGCCAGCAGCGGAGTGATCTGTATGTTGAGATAGTTGTCGGCGATCAGCAGAATGCCGATGATATAGAGAACGATGCCCGTTACATCCTCCACAACCTTCAACCTGCGTTCCATGACCCGTCTGCCGATCAGAAAATCAAAGATGATATGCTTGATCAGACGGATGGCCAGTACCATCACCAGAAAAATGAAAACCAGCCAAACAATGTGCAGAATTCTGCCGAAGTCGGTCAGCTGGCTGATTGGATGGAAGTTGAGAACGAAGATCACCATGCTGATGAAGAACAGGATGATGAGGAGCCGGAAGTTTTTGCGCAGCGGTGCCAGACTCCGGAAACGCTTGGCGCTCATCCAGGTCAGGACCATCAGCAGGAAAAAAAGTCCGGGCAGGAATATATGCCAGTTCATGCTTTGATAATAGCATTTCGTGGATTTTTTTTCAGCTTGAGACGGATCGGAGTATTTTTTGCAGCTTCCCGGAAACGGATGAAAACTTCCAAATAAATGTGTACAATGATCTTGACCGGATCCCGTACTGTAGGTAAAATGGCCCATCCATGACAACAGGCGAAAGGGAAAGAAATTTCAGGTTGGTATTGGTGATAGAAGAGGAGCGCTTCCACCACCCCGGGTTTATCGATGAGTTGATCCGGGTTTCGCCGCACCCGGTGGTCGGTGCGGTCCGCGTCGTCAAGGCTCCCCCCCAAAGTGATGTCATGACCTATCTGTTTCATCATGTGTACCGTTTCAAACCGGTAGAAATAATCAAGTACGGCTGGAGAATCGCTTCTTGGTCAATCCAGCGGTTTTTCGGGAGGAAAAGTTCAGTGGCCGATGTGCTGAAAAGACATCGGATCCCATATTTCGATGTCAAGAAAAACATCAACCGAAGGGATATCCGTAAACGGATTTCCGCCTGGTCCCCCGACATCATCGTCAGTTCCAACCCCCTCTATTTCGGTAAGAGAATCCTGGAGATCCCGAGGCTGGGCTGTATCAACCGGCATACGGCTCTTCTTCCTTCCTATCAGGGTATTCTTCCTCTGTTTCATGCCCTGGCCAGGAAGGAGCCTCTGGTCGGAGTCACCATTCATAAAATGACCGTGGATATCGATGACGGTCCCATTCTGGCTCAGGCCGGGGTGGCAGTGGAAAAAAACGACACCATGGAGACTCTGTTCAGCAAATGTTTCTCGTTGACCGTTCCTTTGGTCATTGAGGCTGTTGAGCGACTGGTTTCCCCCGCTTCGGTTCCCATTGCACCGCGGAGTAAACCTTCCCGCCATTCATTTCCCGATGCATGGGAATGGAAGCAGTTCCGCCGGGCCGGCAGACGACTGGTTTAACCTTCATTTGAGAAATACTGGTTTTAATCTGTGGCCCTCACCAGCCGGATGGATACGGTCCGCTTCCTGCCATTGCGTTCGAGTGTCAAACGGACCGTATCGCCGATGGAATAAGCTTCCAGGATATTGTAAAGATCATCGAAAGAACTGACCGGTTTGTCATCCACGGCCACGATGATGTCCCCAAGCAGTACCCGTCCCCAGGAATCCTGGCGAAGTCCCTGCAGTCCCTTGCGGGCGGCTTCACTGCCTTCCAGAACATAATAGATCACTGCCCCTTTGATATTGTATCTGCGTAAGAGCTGATCCGGGACCGGTGTGATTCCGATACCCGGCCGGATCACTTGACCGTGTCGGATGATCTGGGGGACGATCTTTTTGATGGTATCCACCGGAACAGCGAAACCGATACCTGCACTGCTGCCGCTTCTGGAGTATATCATGGTGTTCATGCCGATCAGTCGGCCATCGGAGTCAAGCAACGGTCCTCCGGAGTTTCCGGGGTTGATGGAGGCATCGGTCTGGATCATTCCGCGGATGGTTACCTCGCCGAAACCCAGCATGTTGCGGCCCAGTGCACTGACGATACCGGTTGTCACGGTATGGTCGAAACCGTAGGGGTTGCCGATGGCCACCACTTTCTGCCCCACCTGCAAAGACGCCGAAGTGCCAGGTACCATGGGAAGCATGTC
>CAYMND010000199.1:0-5797 GCA_964391685.1 uncultured Clostridia bacterium
CAGACCGCCGACTCCGTCCGGCAGTCCCTCGACCTGCAGACCGACATTCTGACTGAAACCGTTCAATGCGGTGACTTCCACCGCTGCCGTCCCCCGTTCACCCTGACGCACCGTCAGTGAGGACGGATTGACGCCGATGGAGAAATCCTCCTCGGCATTTCTGCAGTAAAAGCGCAATTCGGAGGCCCGAATGGTCACCTTCCAGCTCTTGCCCAGCTCGTCGACATAGACCTTCAATTCGTTCATCCCTTCCCTGATCGCTTCGACGGGTACCGTCTTCTCCACCGTGATCCAGGTGTCGTTGAATCCCTCCAGCAAGCCGAGATCGTAACCGTTGAAATAAACCCGATCGTGTTCATCATCGACCGGGGGAGCGTCCACGTCCCAGGCTTCGATGTAGAGCCCGACCCGGACCACCCGGTCCAGAATACCGGCCGGAACGGAATGGGTCCAGACGATGGGATTGTTGGCGTCGTTACGGCCGGTATAGATGTTGAACGAAGCGGCATCGCTGATGCGCTCGGTGTAACAGAGGATTTCACTCGTCACCGCCGGCAGCGAAGCGGTAAAAACGACCTGGATCAATACGATCAGGACAAGGTTTGACTTGAAGCGGTTTGACTGTCTCATGACGACTCCTAGTAGATCACAACCAGCTTGAGGTAACCGATGGTGCTCTGATAATCGGCACCGGGAGCCTCACGGTCCCGGTAATCGATCTGCTCGATACCGATTCCCAGACGCATGTGGCGGAAGAGCAGGTATCCGAATTCTGCAGCGATGGAATACTTGCGGTTTTCGATGGGTCCCCAGACCTTGAGCAGCTTGTAATTGGCCAGGGCCTCCAGTTTCTGCCCCAGAGTCAGTTTCACCCCCTGGACCGCTGCCATGGAATGACTCTGAATTTCATCGAGAGGGGGAAGAAGTTCAATATTGCTGTCGTAGCGCCACTGGGAGTAGACGTTGAGCAAACGGGACAATCGCCAGACAAAGCGGGCGTTGAGTTGCTCTTCTCCCCGACGGGTCAGCTGCAGGGACTGTCCGTCGTCTCCCGACTGCCGCAGGTACTGCAGACTGAGGCTCATGCCGCTTAGAGGGGAGCCGAACATGAACAGGGACCAGACCCGACGGCGGGTTTCCGACTCATCCAGGCGGTTGGCCTGGACCTCGTAGCGGGCCACGGCCCGGAAGCGGTCCCCTTCGAAGCCCAAACCCAGGGACAGAAAATCCATCTTCCGGTCGGCAGCATCCTCGTCGGCCTGTTCGTGACGGTAGCGGCTGTCTAGAAACAAGCCTGAAAAGAGGGGATGCTTGACCCCCAGTTCCATGGACCACAGGGACATGTCCGCCTGTGCACCGGGTCGCTGCAGCCGTTCGTGACGGACCCCGGCGAAAAGGCCGTTCTGACCGCTCAGATATTCCCCGGCCACAGAAAAGACCTGGCTGCGAGTCTCATCGGAGATTCCCGCCTCGTGCTGCCAGTCGGCAGAGGCGTCCACCTGTACGAAGAGGTCGCCCTTGGCCAGGCGCCTGATCCGTTGACGGAAACCACCCAGAAAGTCCAGCTGTCGGCTTTCACTGGTCTGATCCAGGTCGTCGTTCCACAGGGCTCCGCCTTTGAACCAGGCCACGGTGGCTTCACCGGCGTGGAGTCCCGAAACATAGGTCTGCCGGCTGCTCCGCTCCGTTTCGCCTCTCAGACTTTCTCCATAGCCCAGACTGAGCCGGTCCACCCCTCTTTCCCATTCGGCAATCCCCTGGGTTTCCTGTTCATCGATAACCAGACGGGAGAGGCTGAAGGGATACAGTTCACTGCCCAGGTTGCGGGTAAACTGGAAGGGGGACATAAAGACCGATCGGTTGGTCAAGCCCGGATTGACCTGCATCAGGCTGTAGCCATACTCCAGCTGGCGGTTGGCAAAGCCCGGGAATTCGGTATCCAGAGCCCAGCGGTTGAGGGTCAGATGCAGGTTGGCCAGAGGCCGAAGGTGGGCGCCGAGGAAATAGGCCATCTGGGTCTCGCCGCTGGGATCAAGCCCCGCAGCCACTTCGCTCTGCAAGTCCAGGGGGCGGGTGGCGAGGTTGAGACCGAAGGAGAGGATCCCCTTGTGTTCAGCCAGGATCCGATCCAGCGGCAGGGACTGGTCGGCGTCGCCGAGGTACGATACAGAAAGGGTCAGGGGCTGCCAGGGCTGCCATTGGGCCCGGGCACCGAAGACCACCCGGGTGAACCTTCCGGCCAGGGATTCGAACTGGTAGGCCACCTCCAGAAACCGGGGATTCCCCAGTTCGTCCGTAGGGGCCAGGTAAAAGGCCAGCATCACCACTCCGCGATCGTAATCCATGTAATAGTCGCGGCCACGCAGGAGAGGCTGACGCTGCAATTCCGTCAGACTGTCCCCCCGGCTTCGGGTAACCAGAAAGAGGGCTTCACTGCCCCTCAGTACAGGCGAATCGCTCAGGTAGTACGGCCCGACCCCCAGGTCGGCGGACAGCTGTTCAACCGTCGACTCTCCCCGGGCCACACCGCCCAGGACCTGCAGGCGGAATCTGCGGGAATCAAGCCCCAGGATGGCACCTCGAAAGGGATGGAGATACCGAGAGAAGATGACGTCTGCCATGACCCCCTGCCGGTAATCCCCCACGGAAAGACCCAGGGCACCCCGGCGAAAGTTGAACAGGAATTCAAGTGGGGGCTCGCTGATGCGGTTCTCGGGATCGTAGTTGAGATACCCGTCTACCGTCGTGTACCCATTTTCGAAGCTTCCGTCGAAGGTGAACGATGCCCGTTCCCGGGTGGAAAAATCAGCCGGAAGCCCCAGATCACTGTAGCGGAACCGGATCGAATCCCCCTCGACCCGCGTCCAGTTGAGGCGCAGCATGCCGAGCCCCATCAGGAAGAAACGGTCCTTTTGTTCCTTTACTGTACTTGACTTCTTCTTTTCGACCGTTTCTTTCCCGGTCCCGAGGTGAAGAAAGCCCACACTCGTCCCTCGTTCGACCTTGAGCCAGGTTTCGTGCCTTTCCAGAACGATCACCGTTTCACCGACTTTCAGACGGTCCAGAATCGCCGCCGAACGGTCCGGTTTTTCGTAAAGGACGGCGTCCATAGAGAGGATCAACGTCTCCCTGTCCTGGGAGGAGAGACCGGGAATCAGTATCAGTTGTAAAAAACACAGTGCTATAATCCTGAAGTGGAAAAACAGTTTCATGCCTTTTTCCTTTTCTTTTTTCTTTAAACCCAGAAGTCGTTTTTTTAGGTTTAACTTTAACATATTGAATTCATGTTGACAAAATATAATATAGTTACATTTCCGCTTTCGTTTCATCCGATTTCATAAACACAAACGGTTACAAAACCCAACCCAAAATATACTTCGTGTTTTCTATACTTTCACGGAAAAAATGAACTGAGACCACTTCGTTTTTAAACAGCTATTGAAACTGAGATCCGATGCTTCCATAATGGTATTCATGAACACTCCGGCATATATGAGAGGTCAAGATGGATGATGTCCTGGCGGTAGTGATGGCGGGTGGAATGGGTGAAAGACTGCGTCCGCTGACCGATGTCCGGGCGAAACCGGCGGTTCCCTTCGGTGCGGTCTACCGTATCATCGACTTTACACTGAGCAACTGCGTCAACTCCCATGTTCGGCGCATCTTCGTCCTGACTCAGTACAAGTCCCACTCCCTTTCCGGCCATCTCAAGAGCGGCTGGAATTTCTACTCCCGCCGCCTCAACCAGTTCATCGATGAGATCCCGGCCCAGATGCAAAGGGGAAATCAATGGTACAAAGGCACCGCCGATGCCATCCGACAGAATATGAATCTCATCGAGGAGTGCCGGCCGAAACACGTTCTGATCCTCTCCGGTGATCATATCTACAAAATGGATTACCGCCTGATGCGACGATTTCACGAGGAGAAAAAGGCCGGGCTGACCGTGGCCGTCATCCGCGTTCCCATCGACGTGGCCCGCAACGCCTACGGAGTTCTGGAGCTGGATGAATCGGGACGAATAATCGGCTTCGAAGAAAAACCGGACAATCCGAAGGCCATACCGGGAACCAACCTTTGCCTGGCCTCCATGGGCCTGTACGTTTTCACCACTGAGACACTGACCGGTTCACTGGCCAACGATCTCGAGGACTTCGGCAAGCACATCATTCCGCAGATGGTCGAAAAAGGGGAACCGGTCTACGGTTTCGACTTCTCCACCCTCAACCACATCGGGGAATACGAATACAAGGTCCGGCACGGCCAGCGCATCAAACAGCGGCTGAAACGCTCCACCGACAGCGATTACTGGAGAGATGTGGGATCCCTGGACGCCTACTGGGCGGCCAATCTCGACCTGGTTGCTCCGGCGCCGAAATTCAACCTCTACGGAGAGTTGTGGCCTCTGTTCAACTCCCCGGTTCACTATCCTCCGGCAAAATTCGTTCATGACAGCCCCGGCCGCACCGGCCTGGCCATCAATTCCGTCGTTTCCGACGGAGTCATCATCTCCGGTTCGGTGGTTCGCAATTCAGTCCTGGGGCCGGGCCTATACATTCATTCCTATTCCGAAATTCACAATTCAGTTCTGATGGGAGGATCGATGGTCGGAGGAGTTCTGATCGACACCTCCATCGGTCGAGGCAGCCGCATCCGCAACGCCATTGTTGACAAATGCGCCGTAATTCCCGAAGGAATGATGATCGGGTACCATCGCCATGATGATGAAGCGTACGGCTTCAAATGCATTCCCATTCCCGGATCGGACCAGCACATCGTCGTGGTCCCCCGGGATTACGGCATGCGTATCGAACGGATGGTGGAAGAGTAGCGGCTATCGGCTCCACTTGCGCAGGATTCGCAGCAGTTCGTTGCGGTTGATGGGTTTGGAGATGTAATCGTTCATACCGGCATTCAGGCACTTTTCGCGGTCACCCTTCATCGAATCGGCAGTGAGAGCGATAATGGGAATCTGAGAATAGCCCATTTCCCGAATGCGCCGGGAGGCTTCGAGGCCATCCATCACCGGCATGTGAATATCCATTATGATCAGATCGTAACCATGCGGATTTCTTTCAATTTCATGCAGGGCTTCCAGACCGTTGTCTACTGCGGTCATTTCGTGCCCGGCCTTTCCGAGAACCCGATCTACCAGTTTGCGGTTGATGACGTTGTCTTCCACCAGAAGCACCTTCAATTTCGGTTGAAATCCGGTTTCGGGAGCGATTGCGATCATGTCGGGCATCGGTGCCAGGCTTTCATCTCTTTCAATCAGAGACCATACCATCCGCAGCAGTTTGCGCTTCTGTATGGGCTTGGTCAGAAATGCGTCGAATCCGGCGTGGCGGTATTGACTCACCTGACTGGAGATGGAAGAAGAGTAAGCCAGCAAGGGAATGTCGTTCAGAGGCGATGACAACCCCCTGATTTTTTTGGCCAGGGAAAAACCGTCCAAAGCCGGCATGAGGATATCAATGATGCAGATATCGAAAGGCTTTTCCAGACTGGAGTGTTCCAGTTCGTTGACAACAACCGCCGGATCGTTGACAGCGATGACATCCATACCGTTCATTTTAAGGATATGAGCCAGCACACTGAGGTTTCTGCTATTGTCATCGACGATCAGAGCCCGCTTCCCGGCCAGTGAACCTTCGGGAATGACCGGAGGAGGGATCCGAATCGAAACATCCACCAGGGCTGTGAACGTGAAAGCGCTGCCCTTGCCCGGTTCACTGACCAAATGGATGTCTCCACCCATCTGCCGGGCGATCTGCTTGCAAATCGCCAGTCCGAGACC
>CAYMND010000200.1:0-5796 GCA_964391685.1 uncultured Clostridia bacterium
AGTCGGGTAGACATCGTTGGTGCTCTGCCCCAGGTTCACGTGATCATTCGGGTGGCAGTATTGGTAATCACCCCGCTGGTGGCCCATCATCTCAAGAGCCCGGTTGGCAATCACCTCGTTGGCATTCATGTTGGTCGAGGTACCGGCACCGCCCTGTATCATATCCACTGGGAAATGACCATGCCAATGTCCGTCGATAATTTCCTGGCAGGCTTTATCGACAGCGGTGGCAATCTTCCCGTCCAGGAGTCCCAATCGGCAATTGGCCCGGGCAGCCGCTTGTTTGACGACAGCCAGGCTTCGGACGATACCGGGAAAGTGGCTGACTGGTACTCCGGTGATGGGGAAATTGTGCATGGCCCGCAGCGTCTGAACCCCGAACAAGGCGTCGCTCGGAACATCAAGACTGCCGATGAGATCGGATTCATTGCGGGTTCGGCCACTGGCGTAGGCCTGTTCCCTTCCGGTTCGACCGCTACCGGTGTAGAGGAGTCGTCGATGAAGCACATTGGCCACTTTGGTCAAAATATGAATCGCGGCACGCCCATCCTGTTCCAGCCTTTTGAGAACGGCCTCTCTTGGCAGTTCCAGCAGCCGTGAAGCGGCGATCGTTTCTGCACTTGCAGTGTGGGCGGCCGGAGTCAGGAAAGCCTGCTCTCCCACTGCATCTCCCGCCCCGAGTATTATCAACCTTTCCGGACCGGAGCCACTGTCCCGGATCACTTCCACCCTTCCCTCGGCGATGACGAAACAGGATCTGCGGGGCTCGCCCTGACGAAAAAGACTGGTACCACCAGGAACGTGACGGTGCAACACGGTCTCCGTTACCAATTCCAGATCCGGTTCGTCAAGGTCCCGGAATATCTCACAACGACGTAAAAATTCCTTATCTGTTTCCATAAACACCTCCGCTCGAACCGTCCCGAATCCGGGTGAATCCGATTACACTCCAAAGAATGATGGAAACAAGGGAAAAAAACAATCATCGTTTGAAAATCCTAATTTACCCAATCGGAAGAATTCGGTAGACTCTTTCAACCCCGTTTCCTTCAAATCTGATCCTGGATTTTTGATTTTTATCGCTATGCTATCTCTGTTTTTTACCTGCGGCTAATACAGCCTCGAAAACAGCCTTAAAACCAACCAACCGGCTCCGTTACCGAGAACCAATGCCAGCAGGAGCGCCGTTTCGGTGGTCAGAAAATCCCCGTTGCGGAGAATCAACCCAAACGATAACGCCGACCGGCAAAACCAGACACAGAGGATCAGCAGAGAAAGGCATATCGAAGCAATCAGAAGTTTTCCCATTGGAAGCGATTGACCGGATCGGGCCAGACGGCATAGTTGTAATGCGTTTCCCATAAAAACAATCATCAGTAACAAAGTGAGGACAAATAATAAAGGTACGATACTCATGATATTCTCACCATGAGGATTCTACAACGGCCTATGTATAAAAATAAACTCCTGTCAACAAAAAAAAATTTTTTTTTATTGCCCACCCACAACATCCAGGCGTTTCACCCCAGGATACTAGTCGTTCAGACCTTTGCTGCCGAGCAATTCTTTCATTACACACACCACCTCGTCCACCGTTATCGAGGTCATACACCGGTGATCGATGGGACATCGGCGGTGCAGGCAGGGAGCGCATTCAGCCCTCTTGTGAATCAGCCGGGAACGGGGCGAAAGCGGTCGGCTTCCCCGGGGATCTGTAGGGCCGAAAATGGCCAGCAAAGGGACATCGAGAGCCCAAGCGGCATGCATTAACCCCGAATCATTGGCCAGCACACAGGCCGCCCGCGCAATCAATGCCAAAGCTTCATCCAAAGCCAGCGTTCCGGCCAGTGCGCGGACCCGGTTCGTTTTCAGGGTCTTCATGATTTCTCCGATCAGATCCTCTTCGTCCCTCCCCCCGAGACAGAGGATCATCCGTTCAGGATAATCGACAACCAACCGTTCTACAACCTGGGAAAAACGCTCAACGGGCCAGCATTTGGCCGGGCCGTAGGCCGCACCGGGAGCGATTATGATGGGAGCCGGTTCCATCGGAATTCCCATTTGAACCATCCGTACAGAAAGAGAATCATCCAGTTCCTTCGGAATTCGCAGGAACCGTTCCGGTGCCGGCGGAAGAGGTCCATCCAGAACAGTCAGAAGGTGATCGTAATAATCGATCTGATGCACATTACCCGGTCTGGGAATGGCACGGCTGAGTAGAAAGGAGCGACAGTCCCGCCCGTAGCCAAGCCTCCACCGCACACCACCCAGTCGGAAACTCAGAGCAGTGGAAAAGGAATTGGTGAAAAGAATTCCGAGATCGTACCGCATATCCCGCCTGCGAATGAGAGAAGAACAGGCCAGCACTTTTTCACGCCTCTCGATAACAGGAACAATGATCACATCATCGATCGGCTGTCCCAATCGGAATAAAGAAGCCAGATGCGGACGACAGATCAAATCGATACGGCTTTCCGGAAAAATCGTCCTTATGCGGAATAATGCCCGGGAAACCATGATGCAGTCGCCGATCCAGTTCGGCGCACGCACCAATACGGAATGAGTTTTGGGGTCAGCCCTCGACAGCAACCGGATCGTCGATTTCGTCTTCCTCTTCTTCATGAATGTCCGCTTCGAACTCGTCATTCAGCGGTTCATCATCTTCCAGAGTCGGTTGTTCCTTAAACATCTCATCCAGAAGATTGTCACGGGTATCCTCGTTGAAATTCACCAAATCAATCTTGCCTTGGCGGATCTCTTCGATGGCCACCGTCAGCGGGTTCTCGGCCTTGATATCGACGCGTTTTCTCTGACCATTGATCAGTTGCTTGGCCCGACGCGAAGCAAGGATCGCCAAGCGAAATTTACTGACTTGTTGTTGATCGAGCAAAAGATGCCTCCTAAATTTTCAGACGGCAACAGCGGGAATATTTTACCAGACCTGCAAATGATGTCAAGAAACTGCAGCTCACCATTGGTTGTATTCCTTACCGTCAAGTCCTTTGTTGTCCGATGTCGTATAGACATCCCAAACGTTCTCACCGCCCCAGCTGCGGCTGTCGCGGTCATCCTGATACGAGCGCTTTCCCCAATCCTCCCCGGTTACGGGATCAATGGGAATCCTGCGGAGAAAACGCTGAATACGGGTCTTGCCTTCCTTGTCCTTGTATTCCACTCCCGTTACCAGGTCTTCAAGGTCCGGGGGGTAGCCGTAGGTTTCGTCATCAAATTCGATTTTATTCTCGATGACAAACTGATGGTAATCGTCGATTGCCTGCCGAATATCCCGCAGAGCGGCTCTCAACTGCTGCTCCCTGTCCCGTTTGACCGACATCTCCACCATGGGGATGGCCAGACAGGCCAGAATGGCGATCAAGGCGGTTACGGTAACCACCTCGATCAGCGTGAAACCCTGCTTGAAATTCCGCAGTCTTTCTGTCATCCGCGTCTCTGCGGGCGGGGGCGCGGCCGGGGAGCCGGAGCCTGATAATTCTCATCACTTACGGCACGACGGCTGACCCGAATGCGGTTGTCACGATCCACATCGATCACCCGCACTTCCATGGAGTCACCGATATTCAGATTGAGATCACTGATGTTGCGAACACGTTGCTCGGACAATTCCGAAATGTGAACCAGCCCGACGGCTCCGCGGAACAGTTCCACAAAAACACCGTAATCTTCGATACGTGTTATCTTTCCGGTATAGAGTTTTCCCACTTCTACGCCTTGAGTGATTTCACGGACGCGCTCGATCACCTGGTCGGCAAGAGCCTGGTTGGCGGCGGCGATGGACACCTTGCCGTCATCTTCGGTGTTGATCTTGACATCAAAGGCAGCCACCAGTTCCTTTATGGTTTTTCCTCCGGGGCCGATAAGATCTTTTATTTTCTCTCGGTTGATCTGGATGATTGCGATTACCGGTGCGTACTCGGAAAGAGCTTCGGCCGGTTCGCAAATGGCCTCCTGCATCTTGTCGAGAATATGCAGTCTGGCCTGACGCGCCTGTTCCAGAGTCCGATCGATTATGGCCTCACTTAATCCGTCGATTTTAATGTCAAGTTGAACGGCAGTGATCCCTTTGCGAGTACCGGCCACCTTGAAATCCATATCGCCGAAATGATCTTCGTAACCGGCGATATCGGTTAAGACCACAAAATCATCTCCTTCCTTTACCAGTCCCATGGCGATTCCGGAAACCGGGGCCTGCAACGGAACACCGGCATTCATCAGCGCCAGGGAACCGCCGCAAACCGTGGCCATGGAAGAGGAACCGTTGGATTCGAGGATGTCGGACACGACCCGGATGGTGTAGGGAAATTCCTTGGCATCGGGTATAACCTGACTGAGGGCCTTTTCCGCAAGGTTTCCATGCCCGATCTCCCGTCGTCCCGTACCCCGCATGAAGCTGACTTCACCAACGGAAAACGGGGGGAAATTATAATGTAGCATAAACCGTTTGTTCTCTCCAGAGGGCGCCAGATCGTCCAGCCGTTGGGCATCGTCTTCAGATCCCAGGGTGATGGTCGCCAGCGCCTGAGTTTCGCCACGGGTGAAAACCGCAGATCCGTGAACTCTGGGCAAGACCCCCAGCTCGATGGAGATGTCCCGGACCTGATCGAAGGCACGTCCGTCATTGCGCTTCTTTTCTTTGACCAAAGCACTGCGGAAAACCCGGTACTCCATTTCATGAATGGCTTTCTTGAACAGCCACAACCTGGCTTCGTCTGTTTCATCACCGATGATCTCATCGGCCAACACCTTAAGCTTTTCGGCTCTGTCCAGTTTCTTGACCGTGTAAATCGCATCGCGGAAACGGTCACTGTATTTTTCCAGGAGCTGTTCCATCAGTTCTTTCAATTCCAGATTGGGTTCAACCACGAGTTTTTCCGGATTGATCAACGCTTTCTGGGCCACACAAATATCCTGAATGATTTTCTTGCCGTAGGCCAACATCTCCTTGAACTGGGCCTCGCTGAACTCCTGACCACCCGCTTCGATCATGACCACTTCCTGTTCGGTTCCGGCCACCTGAACCACCACATCCATATCCTTGAGTTTCTTCAACCCCGGATTGATGATGTACTCACCATCTTTGAAGCCGAGTTTGACGGCACCCACCGGAGTACTGAACGGAATCGTTGAAGAGAGAAGGGCTGCCGAGGCGGCAATGATGCCCATGCTGTCGAAATCTATGTCCAGATCCGCTGACAGCAGCATGGATATGATCTGAGTCTCATTATAAAAATTGTCCGGGAAAAGTGGCCGTATCGGACGATCGATCAGTCGGGACAGCAGCACTTCCCTTTCAGAAGGCTTTCCCTCCCGTTTGAAGTAACCACCGGGAATCTTGCCGGCCGAGTAATTATTTATCCGAAAATCGACCATCAGGGGAAAGAAATCCTGATCGCCCTTTCCTTCCTCCTTCATATTGGCCGTGGCCATGACCACATTGTCTCCATACTGAATCACCGAAGAGCCATTGGATTGCTTGGCCCAGCGATGTGTTTCGATAACGAGTGGAATACCCCCCACATCAAGTTGCAAAGATTTTTTCATTTTGATTTTTCTCCTCTGCCGCTACTGGCTAGCGATTCTTGTAAAACGTGTCCCAGTGAACAACGTAAACGCGGCAGGTTATTGTTTAAATTGATTTATCTGCTCTGTCAAAAAAGTCTACTTGCGCAGCCCCAGATCCTTGATCAGATTGGAATACCCTTGGAGATCGTTTCTTTTAAGGTACCGCAACAGCCGACGACGGCGGGCCACCAAGATCAGCAACCCGCGACGTGAATG
>CAYMND010000201.1:0-5793 GCA_964391685.1 uncultured Clostridia bacterium
TTGTACTGTTGTGCACCGTCCCCGACCGGGTCCATCGTTGACATCTTGTTCATCGGCAAGAAATCTCTTCAGTGCTTCTCTTCCCTTTCTGATTACGGAAAGAGGGGGGCTTTTCAGGGGGCATTTCTGAAAGGCCTCAAAGAGGTCAACGCCGGGATTCCAGTCCGCCATCCAGATGGGCAGGTGGGTGACATACTGGCTGTCTATGGACAAGGCCTTGAGCCTGGACAGCCCCTTCAGGGCTTCAATGCTTGGATTACCGATAATCATGCCCGACAGATGAAGCGTTTCGAGCTTGCAAAGTGACTGGAGGGGTGACAGATCATCAACTTGAATCAAGTCGCACCGATTCAATTTCCGAGGGGTTTCCATTCTGTTCAGGGTGAACCGTCTCAACTCTGTCAATTTGGAGAAGGGGGCCAGGGTTCCAAGTTTTTTCAGTGAAAGATCGAGGATCTCCAGTTTCCTTAAAATGGGAAACTGTTTGGGATAATTCAAGAGTTCTTCCACATCGATCAGTCTGAGGACAGACAGTTTTGGAAGGTTTTGGAGTAGGGACACATCAAAGTTTTCGAGATCATGAATGCGTAAGGATTCAAGCTGTCCAAGGACTTTCAGGAAGTCAAGGGGCTTTGCTTCGACGGACACCAGTTCAAGATGGGTCAGCTTGTCACAGGCTATTAGAGACCTTCCGTTTTCCAGAATCGCATCCTGGATTTTGAGTGTATTCAAGCCAGACAATTGGCTGATCAGGGCCAAGTCAAGCCTGCCCTTCTTGGTGTATGCAATATCTATGTCATACTTAAACGTACCCAAGTAGAGCTCCAGCTCGGCAACCCGCCCCTTTTTCATCCGATAGATGCTGACCCCGCTCCAATGTTTGGGATACGAGGCATTTGGTTCCAAGTGTTCGATTTTCCGCCCATATCTAGCTTCGAGTGTTCGGATGACCTCCAGGTCATTTTGATTCAAATCGGCCGCAAAGATGGAGGAGCTGAGTCCTATCATAATACATACAATCAGAATGAACCCATTCGCAGTTTTCATGTAACTCCTATTATATCAGTTAAAATGATAACATAGATCGTCGATCCTGAAAAAGTCTCATCTCAGCCATAAACCGGGAGTTCGGGCGGGTCAAACGGGATTGGTGGCGTCGTAGTATTCCCGCATGATTATGGGTGCGGTGATGCGGTTGCTGGGGCCGTCTCCCCGGGCCACGTTGACCGACACCTTGCCCTCCAGGGCCTGGAAGATCTCCCCCGCATCGCCGTGAGAGAATCCCGGGCAGAGGATGATCCCTTCGATTTTCTCCTTTTCGTAAAAGAGCCGACTGACTTCCAGGGCTTCGGCCTGGGATTTCACCGCCACGATGAAGAGCCGGAGACGGCCGGTGTCGACTACGCTGCGGTGCTTCCCGGGATCGGCGTCCGGAGCGTGGGCCAGAAACAGGGTTTTGAAGGCCATGCGTTCCTCTCGAATATGTGCTTTAAAGGCAATAACTGCTGTGTCTATTGTAGTAAAAAAAGAATGAGCTGTCATCGCTTCTTTTGGGATGTCCAGAAAATATTCCGCGAAATCAATAATTTCAGCCGAATTTGTTGATTATACTCAGTAATTTTCAATGAATTTTTGGATAGAGGATCCAGGAATCCCAATAGTAAATGTTATTTTCCAAGCGCTTTTCCCTCAACTATCCGGACAGCGTTCTGCAGACGATCAATCCGACAAACTATCTCCCGTTTGTACGGGAATAAGCCCGGGAATTCGGGCAGGCCGAAAAATGGGGTCCCACTATCGTAAATGGGACGACAATCCGTTTACAATTCAATACTATTCGTTTGCCGTGAATAGCGGTTCGTTGTTCGAACAATGGACTGAAACCTGAAGGTGAACGAAATGAAGAAAAGAAAAACAGGCTTGATGACTTTCCTGGTGCTGGTTGGCTGCCCCCTGCTCTGTGCGGATGTCGGGCCGGCTATTCGATTGAAGCTGCCGGATTTGATGCGCCCCCGTTATTTCGATGTGGATGAGACAAGGGTATATATTGTCACTGACCAGGTGAAACTGGAGACTTACCTCTTTGCCGGAGGTGAAGACCATTTTCAGCTGTCCATCAGAAAGGGACAGGGTCCGCAGGAGTATCACTGTTCTCCGGGTATCCGGATTATGCGGGACAGAATCGTTCTCAATACCACCCAGAAAACCGGATTTTACGGCCGGGATGGGAAGTACCTGGGAGAGTCGCGGAAAAAGGAATTCGCTTCCACCGAGTATTACCTGGGGGAAAAAACGGTTCGTTGGGTAATCATGAAGAAGAAAGGTGCGGCAAGCGAGATGATCGCCCTCGACCTCTATTCCACCTCGCAAGAGCGCTTGAAACGCATCTGCACCTTCCCCTATCCCGACCTGTCACCTTATTACGGTGTACATAACGAAAAACTGATCCGCTACCTGGTCATTCCGTTGGAACGGCCATGGGTGGATGTCAGTGGGGATCTTCTGTACCTCGTCAGCCCGGAAGAAGATATTCGCATCCATGTGTTCGACGGCGACGGACGACGGGTTGACGGAGGGACGATTGTCGACCTGAAACGGACGAAAATCACGGAGGAAGACCGGGGAAAAATTCTGAAGAGATATGAAAAAAGCATCGATTATTCCGACGGGCAAGGATATTTCAGAAACCATATACCTCAAACGGAGGATCTGCGTTTTCCGGAAGTTTTCCCCCGCTTCAGCAGGGTCTACATCGACGGAGGCAGGATCTACTTCAGCACCTATGTAGTCAAAGACGGGCTTCGTAGCTACCTGGTCTACGACATCCGGGGCCGGAGATTGGGGGAACTCGATCTGCCGGAATACGAGATCGGCACCATGCCCCTGTTTCGAAACGGCCGGTTTTACGTGCTCAATTTAGACGAAGAAGAGGACGAGTGGTATCTGACGGCCGTCCAGTTGTAAATGTCGTGATACAATGCTCTTTTCATCCAAAAAAGAGTGAATGGAGCGAAAAATGGATGGTACGAAACGGGCGGATCTGCGGTCCGGGATGAAGGTACTGGTGGTGCAGAAGGCACACCAGCGCAGCGGGGAACTGACCGAAGGGGTGGTACAGGAGATCCTGACCAATGCGGCCGTCCATCCCCACGGCATCAAGGTGCGCCTCGCCGGCGGCGTCGTCGGCCGGGTGAAGAAGATTCTGGACTGATTTCGACGCTCAGCGGCTGCGCAGGGTGATGCAGGTGATCTCGCCGGGCTGCCAGAGGCGCATGCGGGGGCCCCAGGTTCCGGTCCCCCGGGACACCAGGAGCGTCATGCCCCGAATGTTGTGCCGGCCGGTGACAAAGGGGTAGCGCAGTTTCACCAGGTAGTTGAAGGGCCAGACCTGCCCGTTGTGGGTATGCCCCGAGAGCATCAGATCGACACCGGACGATGCGGCTTCGTCCACCAGCCAGGGAGTGTGGGAGAGGAGGATGGTGGACGTGGCGGATTTTCCGGAGAGGGCCTTGGAAAGATTGGCCAGACCTTCTCCCGGAGTCCGGCTCGATCGGGTCAGATCGTCGATTCCGGCCAGAATCAGGCCCGGAGTGATTTCCACCCGTTCGTTTTCCAGCAGTTTCACCCCGGCGGTACGGATAATATCACCGGAGCGGTCCGGTCCCCCGGGACGCAGGGAATCGTGATTGCCCCGGACGGCCCAGACGCCCAGGGGCGCCTTGAGACGGCTCAGGGGAGGCACCATTTCCTTCGCCCCGCTGCCGCGTTCGAAGAGATCTCCCACCAGCAGGATCAGGTCCGGCTTCAGGCTCATGGCCTGGTCGATCCGTGCCTGCAGCCAGGCGCCGCCGATCATCATCTCGCCGGCGTGCCAATCGGACATCACCACGATTTTGGTGCCATCGAGGGTTTTGGGCAGGCCTTTCATCTCCATGTCCAGCGATTCGATCCGGGGGGGGCGAAGGCCCTGGACATGAGCCAGGATCACCATCAGGATGCCGATGGTCAGTCCGACCATTCGGATGATCCGTACAGCCGGTCGGAACCAAAAACCGAAACCGGTGACCAGGTCTGCGGCCAGCAGTCCCACGGCCATCAGGAAGAAGGCGGCCATCAGGTGCATGGAGGCCAGCTGCAGGAGACTGGAGAAGAATCCCCAGCCTCCGCCGTGGAAACGGCCCAGGATGAAAACGAGCCAGAGTACGATGAAAACAGGGCCCGGGTTTATTCCATCGAAGCGTGGCAGTCCCTGAAATAGTGCTTTCGTGCGCCAGAGCACGTATACGAACAGGAGGGTTGTAAAAAGTACCAGAAACGTTCCGAAAAGAGACATCCGCTTTCTCCGTGGTTGAATTCAGATTTCTATCTTACCTCAGCCGTCAAAGGAAAGGAAGCTAAACAATCGAGTCCGTCCTTTTTAGGAGACAGTTTTTCTTGTGAATTGTGGTAAACGGGTTGCTTGTTGTTCAATGATGGTGTCAAGAAAAATGCACTTGTGGATCAAAAACCATGATACCAGAATAATGGTTTTTTCTCTGACTGGGTGCTTTTGGGGCGATGATGCTGTTTTTTTTGGTCTCACTTTCAAAAAATGGGACGAAAGTGCTCCGGAGTGCCAATACCATTTCAATTGGTATGAATCTTCATCCAAGAACAAGTAATGATGGACTGATCAATGAAGGAAAAGGGGACAAACGTTGAGGTCAAATGATTATGAAAGGAGGTTATAATGGGGAGAAAACGGGGAATTTTACTGTTGCTTCTGGGATTTCTTCTGCTTGGGGAAAAGGTACCGGCTCAAACGGTCACCGAGTTCAATGAAACCGGCCGGCTGGCCATGCTGGGCCGGGTATGGGGATTCCTCAAGTACCATCATCCGCAGCCGGAGCAGACCTTTGTCAGCTGGGACGAGGTGTTGGTCAAGAGCATCCCCATGGCCCGGCAGGCCGGCAATGCCGAGGAATTTTCCGAAATTGTCCGGGGCTTGATCGATGACGCCGGCGGGGACAGCTTCGATGATTTTCCCCTGCTTCTGCCGGGTAGTTTCACTTTCGATCCGTTTTTCGACTGGATCCGTGATCAGAGCTACTTCACAAAGACCACCCAATACCTGCTGTACCGGATCATGGCCAACCTTCAAGCTCCGAGCAGCCTGACGACTCAGGACAGCATAGGAATGATCCAGGCCTCGCGAGAAGAGTACTATAAGGAGAACCTCTATCCCGACGAGGCTCATCGCCTGCTTTGCCTCTTCCGTTTCTGGAATATCATTCAATATTTTTTCCCGTACCGGAAGCTGATGGACCGCCCCTGGGACGAAACCCTGCCCGACATGATCCCTCGGTTCATGGAAGCCGAGAACGAATTGGATTACGCTCTGGCAGTACGCGAGCTCACCGCCCGCATCGATGATTCTCATGCCGTCCTCTACAGCCCCATTCTGGATCAGCAATTCTGGGGGCTCTACTACCCTCCTTTTCGGAGCAGAACCGTTGAAGATCGGATTGTCATCACCGAGCTGTTGGATACCGGCATCGACGTCATTCGGGTCGGGGACATGATCTGCGAAGTCGATGGCGACAGCGTGGATGAGATCAGAGCCAGAATTTTCAAGTACCTCCGTGGCTCCAATCCAGCCGTCAAGGAACGGGAATTGAATGCCTATTTCTGCCGTGGCAAGTCCCGGGCAATGACTCTGCTCATTGAACGGGGTGGGACGAAGAAGGCCGTTGATCTGCAGCGGATTGATCAGGACGAATATCAGCTCCTGGTCCAGGAAAGTGAAAAGGGGCC
>CAYMND010000202.1:0-5790 GCA_964391685.1 uncultured Clostridia bacterium
AGAAGCGAATCGGCTGAATCGGCTACCGTTTCCGCCCCGAACCGGAAAACCCGAGAACGACAGCCACGAAAAGCGTGGCGCCGAGAACAGTCCAGGCAACAGGTACCTTGGCCAGATAAACGAGATCCGGCACACCCAGTTTCTGGCTCATGAAACGGCCGATCAGTGCTCCGACGAACCCCACACCGATACTGGTCAAACACCCCATCGGCTTGGCTCCGGCAATGCGGGCGCCTACTCCTCCGCAGATGGCGGCGATCAATACAGTCAGGATCCAACCCATACAATCTCCTCTGTTTTGTGCGGATAATCATTATTTAAAACACGAAACAAAGGCAAAAACAAGAGGCGATGAAACAACATACCCTTCAAACAGTGATCAACCGGATCAATTCGGCGACTGCGGCAGCAGTATTCACGAGAGTCTGGCAGGAAACGATGCCCGGATTGTCGGCAGGCGTATGGGTCACTCGCTGTTCATACATATGATCGAGAAACCATCGGGAGCTGACGGCAACAGCCGGCCGGCCCTGCTGAACAAAAATGCTGTGATCTCCCTGGACCCATTGCGGCCCCTCACTAACCACAGCGTGACGGTCAATCACTTCACGAACCGTCAGTTCGATCTCAGAAGGCAGATTGAACAGTGAGAAGCAGGAACCGCCCTCCCAGTATCCCGCTCCGTCAATATTGATGTTCAACCGAATCGATCCGAAACGTTCCTGATTCTGTTTCAGATATGCCATTTGCCCGGGGACAGCATAGTAGTCTTCCCCATTGAAAGCCACCAACTCGATCCGATGCTCACCATTGTAATCCCGCAGCAGTTCAGCCAGGAGCATCAGCGTGATCACTCCGGTGGCATTGTCGATGGCCCCGGGTGTACCTTTCTTGGCATCAATATGTGCCGTCACAACGATACGCTCCCCCTCTACAGGTCCTTTACCGGCAAGAATATTCTCCCCGAATGAAGGAATCCGGCGGGCTCGTGAAACCAGCTGGACTTCCCGACCGGAACATCGCAGCAACCGTTTTCCCTCCTCTTCGGTCATGAAGACCGATGGAATATCGAAATCACCATCCTCGAACAGCGGAAAAGGGTATACGCCTCCGGCAGTCAGGGGGTTGTACCCTGTAGAGCAAACCAGTGCGGGCGCTCCGCTCCTTTCCAGTAATTCGATGATCCGACGATGCGCCTCGGGGTTGTAAAAAATAAAGTTTTTGGGCATGATCTGTTCTCCGGCCAGTTCACCGTACAACAACAGTATCTTGTCCGCGGCATCCTGCTTCTCCAAATCTGCCATCTTGCCCGCTGCGATCAGCTCAGCTCTCAGATTGCAGCCCAGTGAATAGGGACTCGGAAACACCTCGAATTCCCTCGAATCGCACTGCAGCTCGGCACCGTCCTCTTCCCAGTCCATCGCCTGAAACTCGGTGGATTCTGTCTTCCAGCCCAAGGTTTCCATCCGCTCACGAAAGAAGGAAGTCGCACGAAGGTTTCCTTCACTGCCTACAGCCCGACTGTCTATGTCCAGGCATAGTTTCCGTAAATACTCCTCAGATTTTCTTGTCATGTCGTTCATCCGTATTTCACTCCTCACTGTTTCGGGAATTCTATCCAAGAACCAAAACCTGGGGACAATATGGAGGGTTTTCGGCTAGAAAATTTTTTTTGTAGACATTTCAACCTCTCGGCTTTATTACATTGGGCATGGAACAAGAAAAAAGGAGTTTTCCCCGGCTTCATTTCATGGAGCCGAAACTGCCGAAGCTGACACTACAGCTGGAGGGAGAACGGGAGATTTCAGGCCAGGTGGTGAACATCAGTACGGGAGGATTACGCCTAATGGTTCAAAGCGACCACCTGCCGCCCCCGAACCCGGGGGAGAATTTTTTCCTTCAATGTTCCAGGGTACGAAAGACTCCTTGCAGCCCCATGAGAATTCGGTACATTCTGCCTTCGGAGGATCAACGAAAACTGATCCTCGGCCTCGATTTCTATCCCTCCAAACAAGTCGGTTGATTTTTACCGAATTTTCTTCTACATTATTACAAATGAAAAACCTGGAGAAGAGACAGTACACTCGATTCTATTTCATGGACGGACATCTACCGGCCCTCACCTTGCTGGCAGGAGGAAAGGCGGAAATCCCGGCAGAAATCCTCAACATCAGTTCGGGAGGACTCTGCCTCAGCATCGATCAGGACTCAAAGCTCACTCCGGAACAGTTGCGGACCGCGTCCGGCAAAGCCCTGTACCTGGGCAACGGCACGATTCTGGAAAAATTCGCCTTGAAATTATGCTATTTTTTCAGCGCCGAAAACCTGAAAAAAATCATCTGCGGCATGGAATTCCGGGAACTGGAATCGGAGAAACGGGAAAAAATAGCAGAATACGTTCAGGAAAATGCCGAAGATGAAGATGACATCAGAAAGGGATACCAGGGATTGATCCTGTAATTTTTTTATTGAACACCTGTCACTTGTCCCCGGGATGTAGTATTTTTAAAAAATGATCAGCCTCCTGAAGCTCCCTCCCCCGCGACGAAATGATTCTTACCGCTGCAGCGAGCTGGCCCGCATCATCGGAAAACACCCCAACACTCTGCGCCAGTACGAGAACTGGGGATTCATCTCCGAGGTTCCGAGACTGGGTAATGGTTATCGTTCCTACAGTCGTCGTCATGCCCTCGAGGGCCTTCTCGTCGTCACGGCCCTGC
The DNA here is from genome assembly GCA_964391685.1 of uncultured Clostridia bacterium. Taxonomy (GTDB): domain Bacteria; phylum Acidobacteriota; class Aminicenantia; order UBA2199; family UBA2199; genus CAYMND01. The sequence goes on from CAYMND010000202.1 coordinate 2,721, forward strand.
GTTCGAATTTCCAGGAGTGGCAGGGACGGAAACTGATCCTTTCGCTGATCCGTCATGTCATTTCTGAAGAATACGATACGGCCTATAAGATACTGGAACGTTATATCACTCTGCTGCAGGAGGCTCAACGTCAACTCGATCGAGCCAAAGCCATGACTGAACACCGGAAAAAGGAGGAGCAGGGGCCGAAGCGGGAAATCGTCGGCCGTTGGAATGCAGCAAAACTCATCGGTGTTGCCCCCGACACGCTTCGGGACTGGGAACGCAGCGGACTGGTCCAACCGGGACGGAAGGGCAACGGACGCCGCTTCTATACCGGACAGGATCTGGACAGATTGCTGCTCATCAAAATGCTGCGGGAGGGAGGATACAGCCTGATGGGCATCCTGAACCTACTGAACGGCCAAAGCAGCGAAAACGACCTTTGTTTCGCCCGAGACCGATGGCAGGAGACGCTTACAGATTTGCAGAAGGACACGGAATTTCTGGAGAACATCCTGACCGAGCTGACCCTCGGCTCTGCAACGGATTTTTTATGATTTCATTCCATTTCCCCTTGCAATGACATTAAAAATAACGTATTAGATCTCCGAGGAACCCAAAGGAAGTCAACGCCCGTCAAGCGGGAGGTATGGTATGAACTCGAGAACGCTTCTGTGCGCATCGCTGGTTCTATTTTTTTGGGGGGGTGGGAACATGACCGCTTTTACAGACGAAACATACCGCGAGATCGCTCAAAAAGTGGTTGCCCGGGAGCTGGCTTTCGCAGAACGGGCTCAGGCAATCGACCCCAGAGACGCCTTTCTTGAATTTTTCAGTGCAGACGCCCTGATGTTCCGACCGGGGCCGGTACCGGCCCGGGAACGCCTGCAAATGAACCCGCCCTGGGGCATCAACCTGCAATGGTGGCCGGTGGAAGTTGCGGTCTCGATTGACGGCTGTCTCGCCTACTCCACCGGACCGGTGGAAAGCCGTCACAGTAAAAAGTCAAAAAATGCAGATGGATTCGGCACTTTTTTTTCAATCTGGCGCAAAAACGCAGAGAACGTCTGGGAGGTGGCCGCCGATCTCGGTACCGACACCCCCGCCCTTTTCGCCGAACGGAGCACCCCGGTGAAGGTCCGACTTCCTCTCTGGCGGAAAAGCGTCAAGTCGGATGTTCCCCTGCTGATCGTCGACAATGATTTCGCCGCTTCGGCCGCCGAAGGACTAACAGCCGCCCTCAGGCCGCTGGCATCCCGGGATTATCGACTTCTTCTTCCTGGGGAAATGCCGATTATCGGATGCGAAAGGGCGATCTCCCACCTGCACGACGGCTCCTGCAGCTGGAAGGGTGAAGGAGAGATTGTCGCGGCTTCGGGCGATTTCGGCGCCACCTATGGCCGCGGTGAAGGGGGCTACACCGCGGGAAAATTCGGTTATCTGCGAGTCTGGCAACGGGACGAGCAGGGCCACTGGCGCATCATGGCGGAAGCGATCAACATTCCCCGTAACTGAACCGGTCTCATGGAAAGAAAGGTGTCCGGTTCAACCGCGGACCATGGGATGACGGCGGCGGATGAACCGATCCAACAGGCTCACGGCGCCGAAACATAGAGGGACCATCAGCAGAAGGCGGAACGAATCGTCCGCGATGAGCCCTTTCAGCATTCTGCCCAAGCCGGCTTTATCGCCGGCGGAAGAAACAAAGGTGATCATATTGGAGCCCATCCCCGAAAAGAGTCCGTAGACAAGCTGCAGAACAGATAACAGGCCGGCGGTCAGCAGGCCGAGTCCCAACCAGAGCTGCCAGGAATTATTCGCATTCCTCTCCGCCGGGGTCTCAGGAAGAGCCGCCAGCACCTGCAGCGAAAAATCCGGAGGGAGTTCGGGAACGGTCAAATCGGCAAGCTTGGGGTACAGCTTCAGATATTGTCGGTACAGACCGCCGCAATCCGAACATTGCCGCAGATGTTCGGCTTCCTTTTCCGTTACCGGATCCGCTGAACGGTCCAATATTTCCAACAGACGGTCTTCACTGATGTGCATCGGTTTCATGATACCTCCCGGACGGCAACAAGTCCAACCAAACGCTCCCGCAGTTTCTTTCGGGCACGAAAAAGGCGGCTTTTGACACTGGACAATGGCAAGTCAAGAACCCGGCCGATGGATTCATAGTCCATTCCTTCCTGATGAAACAGAGTCAGCATGACCCGGTCCTTCTCCGGCAGAGAGGCGACCCCCTCCTCCAGTTTCGCCTGCACCTGTGATTCCTCGCAGCAGCTTTCAGGAGAAGATCCACACCCGGCAATATTCTCAAAGGCCTGAGGAGAAGATGAGAATTCTGAAAAAACCGGTGTTCTCTTTTTCCTGATCTGATTAATGGCCGTGTTTCGCGCGATTCGACCGATCCAGGTGGAAAATTCGGATTCGGCCCGGTAGTCGCCAAGATGCTCAAAAACCTTGAGAAAGACTTCCTGGCAGACATCCCGGCCATCCTCCTGCCGAGGCACAATACGAAATACGATCATGGCCACCAAACGCTGGTATCGCTCAACCAGTTCTTTGAAGGCCTGGCGGTCTCCTTTCCTGGAGCGTTCGATCAGTTCCGCTGTACTTGACGGAAGGAGTGTGTCTGGCTCAACCACGAGTAATTTTCCCTTTTTCTTCATTGTCAGCATATCTGACAAGCAAGATAAAGAAAAGTTGCCGTTTTTTCTACAATCCTTTCTTCTGCATCAACTCCCGATTGCGACTCGGTGTCTGGTTCCAAAGGGTCAGCATCAGCACCGCTCCGATCACGGAAAACGGGATGATCAGATAGACCCACACACCCCAGCCGAATCGGTCCAGAAAATAGCCTAGCCCAAAGCCGGTCAGACCGCTGGCCAAGTATTGCACTCCGTCGAGCAGACCGGTGACCGTAGCCGCTCCCTTTGTTCCTCCAAAATCCATGGACGCCGTTCCCGAGAGCATGCCGTGAACACCGAAAATCCACATACAGCAGAAACCGATCATAAAAGCGGCGATCCATGGTACAGTGACATTGCCCAGAATGAAGAGCGCAATGACCTGACCGATGTAGAAAATA
>CAYMND010000203.1:0-5778 GCA_964391685.1 uncultured Clostridia bacterium
GCTCATTCTCGCCGCCCTGAGCGGATCCTCTCATCGGCCGTTTATCTACCTTAAATTTTGAGTACGGATCAGGTCGACGATGCGGAAAATGAGTAAAAAACATCGGGTCCGGTTGATGGCGGCAGCTTTGGCGGCCACGGCGGCCCTGGCTTTGTTCAGTCCCTGGCGATGGCCGTTGCCTTTGAGAACCCGGTGGACGCTGACGGCCCATATCCCGTTCATGTTCAGCGCCTACACCGATGACCGGGAGACCCGGGTCCGGGTGAGTCCTGCTGCCCGGGAGCAATCGGTGGATCTGCCACTGTCGGTTGGGAATTTCGAGCGACTGCGGTTCAAGTGGGGCAGTGAAATCCAAAAAATTGAGCTGCGCCGGCTGGAAGTCGAAAGCCTTTTCTGGAACAAAATCTTTACCGGCCGGGATCTGGCGCGGCTTTTTTCTCCCGATGGAACCCTGGGCATGAGGCCCGGCGGTGGCAATTCGGTTCTCCTGGATATTCGGGGGGAGATCCCGGTTATGGTTGCATCGCCGCAACTGGTCCGGATGATCGGGCCCCGGCTCTCTGGACGGTTGAGTGTGACTTTTCTGGTCTGGACAGGACTGCTGGTCCTGATTCTTGTTCCTTTCTCCCTCTCGTGGCGCGCCGGCTGGGGGACTTTGGATCGAAAAAAGATCGCTCCGGTGCTGACGGCAGAAATTCTGCTGCTGTTTTTCGCCGTGGCGCTCTGGATCCGTTGGCCGGGCCGACTCATTGACGAGCGGCGGGTTCTCGCTTCGAAGCCGGAATTCCGGTTGGACGAATGGCCGGTATGGGGAGGACAGATCGAGCGTTACATATCCGATCACCATGGACTTCGTTCACCGCTGGTCCGCCTGTTCAACCGAGTCTGCATCGACATCTTCAAAACCGTACCCGGAGAGAACGTCCTCCTGGGGAGAGAAGATTGGCTGTTCATGGGCCGGGAACGGGACGATCTCGACGCCCGTCGGGGCTACCGGGGGCTGGATCCTTTTGAACTCAGGGAGGCGGAGGCCTGGACGGACACTCTCGTCCGGCGTCGGGAATGGCTGGCCGGAAAGGGGATCGCCTACCGGTTCCTGGTGGCGCCGAACAAGGCCACCATCTACCCCGAATTTCTTCCTTGGGGGTACGGAAACGACGGGAAATTGTCCAGGCTGGATCAATTGAAGAAGAATCTCGATGATCTCGGAGAGAGTCTGCTGATCGATCTGCGGCAGGCGCTGCTGAGGGCCAAGGGAGGCGAGGCGCCGGTCTACCACCGCAGTGACTCCCATTGGAGTCCCTACGGTGCCTGGATTGCCTGCGGCTGCGTGATTTCCGCTCTGGATGTTTCCATCCCGGCTGTACCTCGTACGGAGTACGATCTGTACACCGGAGCCCGTTTCGGCGGCGATCTGGCCATCGCCCTGGGGCTGGAGATGGACCGCTTCGCTGATCCGGCCTGGGTGCGCATGGGACGGAGAAATTCCAGAGTGAGCTGGGAGAAGCTGCCCGATCCGGGACCCTACGTCCGCTGCCAGCGTTCCCGCAATCCCGATGCTCCCGGCGGCCGGCTGCTTCTGGTCCACGACTCCTTCGCCCATGAGCTGGCCCCTTTTCTGGCCGAACAGTTCCAGGAGGTGTTTCTCGTCTGGGACTGGAGCCTGGGTTTCTATCCGCAGATCATCGAGGCGTTTCGGCCCGATTGGGTCATCGACGAGATGGCCGAGCGCTACCTCCACGGCCCGGTGCCGCAGAATCCGTTCTGAGAGTCAGACCGCTCAGTTTCTGTTGGCAGATTTTTCGCGATTCAACTGGCCGATTTCACTGGGGATGCTGTGACGGATGAACCGTTCGATGCGTTTGAGCTGGTCCCGTTCGTCCGGACAGCAGAAGGAAATGGCGCTTCCGTCGGCTCCGGCTCTGGCGGTGCGGCCGATGCGATGCACGTAGGTCTCGGTTTCCAGGGGCAGATCGTAGTTGATGACGTGGGAGATACCGTCCACGTCGATACCCCTGGCGGCGATGTCGGTGGCCACCAGGACCTTGATCCGACCCTGTTTGAAGCGGGACAAGGCTTCGGTGCGGGCACTCTGACTTTTGTTGCCGTGAATGGCCGCCGCCTGAATACCTCGGTCCGACAGTTTCTTGACCACCCGGTTGGCCATATGTTTCATCTGGGTGAAGACGATCACCCGTTCGAAATCCTCTTGTCCGAGCAGGGTCGAAAGCAGGACATCCTTGTTCTTTTTGTCGACGAACAGCACCTTCTGACCGATGCGCGCTGCCGCCGGTTTCTCCGGGTTGATCCGGATGGACACGGCGTCACGGACCAGGGAGTTCGCCAGCTTGAGAACTTCGGGCTCCATGGTGGCGGAGAAGAAGAGCGACTGTCTTTGGACGGGCAGTCTGGCGATCACCTTGCGCATGTCCGGGAGAAAGCCCATGTCCAGCATGCGGTCGGCTTCATCGAGAACGAACATTTCGATGGAAGCCAGGGAGATGTGCCCCTGCCCCATGAGATCCAGCAAACGTCCGGGAGTGGCCACGACAATTTCGGGTGAACGGCGCAGCGCATTGACCTGGGCGGCCTGGCCGACGCCGCCGAAAATAACGGTATGCTTCAGGGGCAGGTGGCGGCCGTACGCCCGGATGCTGTCTCCGATCTGGGCGGCCAGTTCGCGGGTGGGTGTCAGGATGAGCACCCGGGGATTCTTCCTCTGTTCGGCTTTTCGACCGGACAGAAGCTGAAGGATGGGCAGCACGAAGGCCGCCGTTTTGCCGGTGCCGGTCTGGGCGCAGCCGATGAGATCCTTTCCGTTCAGCAGCTGAGGGATGGCCTGCTCCTGGATGGGAGTCGGTCGTTTGTAGCCTTGCTCACTGACGGCTCGGCGCAGCGGCGGCAGCAGCATGGAGAAAGTGTCGGACGGAAGCGGTTTTGATAAAGCGATTGTAGCAGTACAGTTCATAAAAAATCCTTTTTTTGGTAAATTTTGTGCCCGCCGTTGTGAATTGATGATATTGATGCGACGGCGACGATTGATTATGAACCGAAGCGAACCGCAAAGCGATCCGCGCATTTATCATTTCTTTCCCAGTCAGACGTCTTTTTTCTGCGGCGCCTGCGGGCTCAATACCGACACTATACGCTGAATGGCCGATCCTGTCAAGTTGAGGATGATGTGAGGATAATCGGGAGTCAGGAACAACGCATGGCCGTCACCTGCACCTATTTGCGTATCGCTCGGGTTGAGCCGTGTCGTGACGTCGGATCCAACCCGTTGTTGGGCAACTTTATTTTCTTGCACTTCCGATGCTCTTCGCCCTCGGTTACAATTCGGAGCGGCCAGAAGAATTACGGCCCAGACCAAGCGCATCCAGCATTGCCGCCTGATATCTATTGTTAACGTTGCGATCTTTGTACTTCGACTTGCTCTGCTTCGCGATAGGGCAGGAATAGTTGATCGCTTCGGCCAGGGATGAAAGGTATGAACGACCGTCCTTCCGCCACCTTTGAACCTCATCCTCTGATAAGAGCATGGTGAAGTCATACCCTATAAAGCTGTATTCGCAGCTAACGTTGAAGACGTAGTTGCCTTCTTCTGCGAACAGAAACCAGAACTGCGGTTCTTGGTCTACGACAAGCATCGTGTTCCAAACGCTCCTTCTACGCCTAACGTTACCGATCACCCGGCGCGTTAGCGATCGGGTGTATTTTTTTATGCGATTGAGTGCTTATATATTTTCAGTTTTTGATGTTGTCGCAGCAATATGAAATGTCTGTCCAGGGTAAATAACTCTACATTATGACGCATGGCGTTTTGAGCGATGATGAGATCTGCAATGCCCACATTGTGTATGCCTTTCGACAAGTTGAGAACCTGCATTTCCATCAACTCTTGCCAATTGATTTCAATATTGATTGTTTTGATGGCAAGAAGTAGATCTTTTAATGTGTTTTCTTTTTTTTGGACGATTGAAGGAATCAATTCAGCCAATATCAGATCATTAATGCAAAGGTCATTCAAATCAATGAGTTCATTTAATGGGAGTGCCCGTTCATCGCCCTTGAAGTAAGCAATCCATACAGATGAATCAACCAAAATCATTTTGAACGCTCTCGTATCAAGTCTAGATCAATTTCCAGATCAACTTTTCCAAAGTATTTTTTGATATTTTTTATCTTTTCTCTTTGAATCAGATTTACTAAAGCTGTTTTGATCAGATCTGTCTTGGTTTTTATTTTTGTTAATGTCATTGCTTCGTTAATCAGATTTTCGGGCAAGTCCAATGTTGTTCTCATGTTTCACTCCATGCATACAATATAGTTCAAAACTTATGCATTGGCAATCGTTTTTGTTATCGTATAACGTTTGAAATCACCCGCCGCGATTACGCGGTCGGGTGCTTTTTTTTTGTTGGGCAATTCCCAAGTTTTATTTCCCTTTATGATCGATTATGCGTATGCAAGTCGCCCTTTGGGTTGTGGAATAGGTCTTCCAAGCTCTATTGCCGTTTCAATCCATTCATCTATAATGTGCTGAGCGTTTTTTAAGGCTTCTTGATAGGTTGCGCCATCTGCTTTACAGCCGGGAAGTTCTGGGACTTCAGCTATAAATGCCTCATCTTCTTCGCTCCAAAAGATGATGATCTCATATTTCTTGTTCATCGTTCTTCTCCGATACGAATATTATATTTCAAAATGATCTCTCTGACTTGTTTAATTTGGTACGGTTTCCCTTTTCCATTTTTGGGCTGGAGATTGAGAATTTCTTCGATCCCATTTTTTGTAAAAATAAAGTGATCGCCTTTGATTCGTTCTTGGAAACCCAACTTGATCAATAATGCACGCAATGTTTCAAAAGATACGTTTGAATCGGATATCTTCAGTAAAATATGTTGATATATTTTCTCAAGTTTACCCATTTCTCAATGTTACCATCGTTTGTTTTTTCTTCCTAATTTATTTGCCCAACGTTTGAAATCACCCGCCGCGGTTACGCGGTCAGTGTGCAGCGGAATTGTTGGACGGTCTCTTTTTATTCTTTCCAATCCTCGAGTTTCAAGCTTTTTATTCTGCTGAATACATCTGTATTATTGGTAACTAAAATCAGATTCTTGGCCAAAGCCTGAGCGGCAATCAGCATATCGTACGGACCGATTAATTTGCCTTCTTTTTTCAACTGTGAGCGAATCATGCCAAACATTTCCGCATCTTGATCATCGAAATCCAGTATTTCAAAAGGTGCCAGGAATTCAGTTAGTGATATCCTGTTTTTCTCGATATTTTGGCTGTTATAAACACCAAATTGCAATTCTGCTACGGTTATGCTCGACAAGCATATTCGCTGATCCAGCGCTTTGCGTAATCGATCCAGAATGTGAATCGGCTTTTTGTTTTTTATGAATATGCATGTGTTTGTATCGAGCAAATACATCACAACCCTTCTCTTTCCTGCATGTCTGGTTGCTGCCGCCCATCGGCCATGAAGTCGTCGGTAAATCCGTATAAACCGTGCAGAAATGTCTCCCAGACTCGGTTTTTTGGAAACAGAATAACGGAATCACCCACTTTTTGGATCAATACATCGGTACCCTCAAATTGACATTCTTTGGGCAGTCTGACTGCCTGACTTCGGCCGTTCTGGAATAATTTGGCTGTTTGCATTTTGCACCTCGCCAACAATATATATCACGATATATACCCTGTCAATTTATTTCTTAATTTGCGTCCAACGATTGCCATCACCTGCCGGGTAACCGGTCGGTGTGCAGCGGG
>CAYMND010000204.1:0-5755 GCA_964391685.1 uncultured Clostridia bacterium
TGAGCATCCACTTGGCGATGGTTCCGAACCATCCGTATTCGATGATTGTATGCAGGCTGGGAAACTGGCTTTCCAGACCGGCGAGCGTACGCTCGTCCTTGGGTCCGAAGAACACGGCGTTGCAGTGATCTACAATCATGTAAGCGTACTGCTCGGATGATTTCACGACCTTTCCCTTCTCATCTTTCGTCTCCAGAGGCTGGCGCAGGACAGCGAAGCGGACCTGACTGAAGCGGGGATCGGTGCGAAACACCGCCGAGAAGTAGGTGTTGTGATAGGCGGCCCAATAGAACTGGCCCGCCACAGTGCCCACAGCCGATTCCAGCATGCTGTCCGGCTGACGAACGGTCTTGACCTTGCTGAAAAGCTGGGAAACCAGATCGGTTCCGGTATGACCGCTGATTTTCAGCTTGAGTTCAGCGTTGCGATCTTCCTGGCTGACCTTGTTTTCGATACTGGGTCCGAAAATCAGGGGGGCCACCGCTTCCTGGCCGTCACGCAGGAGCTTGACCTCGACATCCACCTGGTATGAATCCGGATGGAAGACAAAAGTCTTCACCATGGACAGATTCCGAACGGGATCGGCGTACCGAAAACTCAGCCGTTTTTCCGGTTCGTCAACCTGGATACTCTCCCGTTCACCGAAATCGTACAACACTCCGTTCAGTTCGATATACAGATCATCTCCTTCGAAAGGTGACAACAAGAACGGATAGATCCCGTTGTTGTCCGCCTTACGGTCGACCAAGTCCAGCAACGGTTTCTGATCAGCGGACAATGCTCTGTTTCGGAAACTGTCGTCATCGGTGTATCCCTTCAGTTCAAAGGAAACCAGAGCGGCACCCCGATTTGAGAAGCGGGCTCGGTACAGGGGCGTTTCAACAACAATTTGATCGGTTTCCCTGCTGGCCGAAACCGCCTCGAACGTTTCGGCTTCCGGAGCGATGGTCCCGGACTCACCTTCCGGTTTCTTGTCTTCTTTCCTGAAGAGTTCCTGCATCGCCTTCTGATCTACCTGCCCGGCAGCCGGCGCCTTGGCTTGTGGCGTGTCCACAGTTCCGGTTTCGACTGTACCCACAGGAGCGGTCTTCTGTGCGGGAGGCATGATGAAGGTGTTGTAGAGCCAGAGAAAGCCCATAATTAGAACAAAGGCCAGGATCAAACGTTTGGTATCCATTTTATTTCTTCACCTCACATGATTTCGGAACCGGATCGTATCCGCCGGGATGGAACGGGTGACAACGGGCTACACGAGCGACGGAAAGAGCCACCCCCTTCAGGAGCCCGTGTTCGATCAGGGCTTGCCGGGCATAATCCGAACAACTGGGATAAAAGCGGCAATGCGTGCCCATCATCGGAGAAAGAAACCGCTTGTACAACTTCAACAGGTACAAAAGAAAACGGGTCATCCGGCGTCTTTCCCCCCGCGTGAGAGATAACCGCTGACCGTCTGCCGGAAGGATTCGACAGCCGAAGCGGCATCGTCTCTGCTGAAAGACCTGCGCATCACGAACCAGATGTCATAATGTCCGGGAATCTCCGCTTGCCACACCCGGAAAGCTTCTTTAAGACGTCTTTTCATATAATTCCGTTCCACTGCCGAACCCAATTTCTTCTTTACCGACACCCCCACACGATGATGGTGTAGGGCATTGACTTTTATATAGAGAAAAAAAAAGGCGAATAAAGACGTTTCCCCCGTTTCAGCAGCCGCAGGAAATCCTCTTCCCGCTTCAACCGCTTTACTGCCGGCAGTCGGAGCTTCATCGTCAGGCAGACAATACCTTGCGTCCTTTGCGGCGACGACGGCTCAGCACCAGGCGGCCGCCCTTGCTGGCCATACGGGCCCGAAAGCCATGCGTTTTGCTGCGTTTTCTATTGTTGGGTTGAAAAGTTCTCTTCACGGCTCACTCCTGAAACGAACAGATTTTTAAATCTGTCCTTTCTTTTCTGCGGATTTTAATAGCTGAATATAACGAAAATTTGACCATTTGTCAAGGCCTTTTTGAAACCTCATCTCCCAAGGCGGGTCCGGTTGGGGCGGACCCAAAATCCGCCCCGGTATGAAAGGTTAAAAAATACCCAGCTTCTTCTTTTTCCCGCCCTCTTCATCCTGCGGTACCAGAGAAACCTTTTCGTACCCTTCGGGTAATTCGAACATGGCGGCATCCAGTACCTTCTTCTCCATGGAGAGAACCTCCATGGTGGTGGTGGTCGTTCCCATCTCCTTACCCTTCTTGCTGAACTGAGTCTGGCGGTTGATGGACTTGAGCGGAAATCCCACTCCTTCCATCATCTTGGCTTCCTTCTCGATCATTTTGTCGAGTTCTTCAAACCCGGTACGCATGTCCTTGCCCAGATAAGAGGCTCCGATTTCGGCCAGGCCCTCGACTTTCCTGCTGCCCCATACATCCCGAATCTCCTTGACCATCACGGTCTTCTTGATCAGGACGATTTTCATGTTCATGGTGTATTCCCGGGATATACGAACATGCCGGCAAGGCAGGCCCATGATCGTCTCGCTGCCCAGATCCTCCACTTTCGCCGTGGAATCACTGATCTCCACCTTGACCATTTCTCCCAGGGCTCCCGCCATCTGCAACATCCCGTCAATGGACATGGGCAGAATGGTCTTTTCCTTGTCGTTGACAATATAGAGCATTTTATCCTTGTTCTTGAAAAGCCACCAGATCTTGTCGCTGTGCAGATTATCCTTCCTCTTGACCTCTTCAAACTGCTGCCGGACATCTCCTGCCTGGGCGAAAGTGGTGGACAGGATTTCGTTGCGCTGACCTTTGTTTTCACCGTCGGTGACCGTCTTCGTCTTCCAGATCACACCGGCGTTGAGACTCAGGGCAAAGCTCAGTGCCAATAATAATGATACAGTTGTTCTTTTCATATGTTTCCTCCAATTGTTATTCTTTCGCTGTTACCCAGCCGAGTATGATAAAACCACTTTGGCATGCTGTCAACATAAAAAAAGAATAAATATCGGCTAAACAAGATCTACAGGGCTGATATTCCCGCTTCGGAAGAGATCCAGCGGAACCTGTGGCAGTTTCATCCCTCCGGAGACCAGATGGCCGACAAAAGGTTCCAGCTCGGTGAAGGCCACAATTACCGATCCGGGATCGGACGCGTCAACCAGGAAAAGCTCCTCATCGGCCTGCAGGCGATCTCCCGTCCAGACATCCCCCTCTCCGGACATGGTGAAACCGCTTTCATCGAGCTCGATCGCCGACCCTCCCAGCAACTTGCACAGCAATTTTGCACCGGCCACATAAAACAGAATGTCCAGTTCCCCGGCTCTTTGCGCCAATGTTTCACGTTGCAGTCTCCGAATCTGATCCAGTGCGGAAAAGCTGCGGGCTCCGTGAATGGCCCGGTACAGATCGAGACGCTCCTGTTCGTCGGGAATCAGGTCCGGGCTGAGGCCATAGGCGAAATTCACCTTCACCTTCAGCCAACGTTGCCGTTCTTCAACGCCGCGCATCGTATCCACCGCCTCCCGAAGCAGTTCGTTGTAGTAATCGAAACCGAGGGCTTCGATGTGACCGTGCTGGCGGTTGCCCAGCAGAGATCCGGCGCCGCGCAGTCGAAGGTCATAGGCCGCCAGCTGGTATCCGGCACCGAGATCGCAGAAATCCCGGATGCCGTCGAGACGTTTCTGCGCTTTTTCGGAAACGATCTCCGTTTCCACCAGAAAATAGGCGTATGCCTGGCGGTCACTCCGTCCGATACGCCCCCTCAGCTGATAGAGCTGGGTCAAACCGAAACGGTCTGCATGGATGACCAGCAACGTGTTGACCCGGGGGATATCGATACCATTCTCGATGATGGTGGTGGAAATCAACACCTTGAGCTCACCCGCCAGAAAGCGTCCCAGAACCGTTTCGATCTCCCGGGTGCCCATCTGGGCATGCATCACTCCGACCTCGACACCCTCCAGCCAGGGCTTGATGCGTTCGGCGAAGGAAAACAGACTCTCAATGCGGTTGTATACGATGAACACCTGCCCGTCCCGCTCCAGCTCCCGAGTGACGGCCGACACCACGATCTCCCGGGTGAAGTAGCCGACGAAGTTCTTGACCGCCAGCCGTCCCATGGGCGGTGAATTGATAATGGATATATCCTGCAGACCGGCCATGGAAAGAGAGAGCGTACGGGGAATCGGTGTGGCCGAAAGGGTGAGCACATCCACATCGGGCCACTGCTGCTTGAGTTGCTCCTTCTGAAAGACTCCGAAACGCTGTTCTTCGTCGATGATCATCAATCCGAGACGTTTGAAAAGCAGCTGTTTGGACAGCAGGGAATGGGTGCCCACCAGCAGATCGATCTTTCCCGTTTTCAGCCCGGCCATGATTTCCGCCCGTTCACCGCTTCCGCTGCGTCGCGTCAAGCAGGCGACACGGACACCGAACGGAGTCAGCCGCCGGCTGAAAGTGCGCGTATGTTGTTCGGCCAGAATGGTGGTCGGACAGAGCAGGGCCACCTGGGCGCCGTTGGTGAGAACCCGGAAGGCGGAACGCATCGCCACTTCGGTCTTTCCGAAACTGACGTCGCCGCAGACCAGACGGTCCATGGGGGTTTCCCGTTCGAGATCGGCGCAGACCTCGGTGATGGCCTTTTTCTGATCCCGGGTTTCCACAAAGGCGAAATCGGCCGCCAGTTTTTCTTCCCATTCGCTGACCTTGGGAAAGGAGTTCCCCCGGATGGCCTGCCGGGTGGCGTACAGCTCCAGCAGTTCCCGGGCAAAAGTGATGATGCTTTTCCTGGCTCTCTGCTTCTTTCGTTCCCAGGTCTTGCCTCCCAGGCGGTCCAGGGTGGGCTCCGCTCCCTCGAGTGCGCTATAGGGACTGACGACATCGAGATCGTATATCGGAACATAGAGTGTTTCACTGCCGCCGTAGGTGATCTGCAGGAATTCACTGTCCCGACCGGCGAAACGCATCCGTCGAAAACCGGCGACCCTGCCGATGCCATGATCCTTGTGCACCACCAGTTCACCGGGCCTGAAATCGACAGCTTCGCTTCTGGGTACTCCGCTTTCCGGAGGAGGAAGATAGATGAAAGGACGTTCGGCCAGAAACCAGGATTTCTCCGTGGTATCGACAAAAGAGCAGGGGATTGCCGCCCGTATTCGTCCCACCTCTCCGGAAAGAGGCAATTCCATCGGATCACGATCCGGTTCCAGGCAACGGAATACCCGGCCGCCTTCCGCCTGCCAGCGGGAAAGTTCCGCCAATCCGGTTTCGTCGAGACCAGAGACGGTCCAATGACTCCGTCTCCACGGCAGGTCGACATGCGTATCCCCTTCATCCCAGCGAAACTCCAGATCGGGTAACGGAAGGTGTTCCAAATTCCAGTCCAGAGACCTGCCGACATCCCCTTCCATTTGGCCGGCCATTCCCTGACGGATCTGTTCGAACTGCTCCATCAGTTTGACGAATTCCAGTCGCAGTTTGTCGGCCTGGGACCAGATCATCTTCGATCCGGCCAGATAATGCCACAGCGGAATTCCATCTCCCTCTCCCGAAGAGAAGCTGAAGGCCGCCGGCTCTATGGAGAATTGCGAATAGCGGTACAGGGTTTTATGATGGACCATGTCGTATAGACGCAGACCACCAATCGTATCGCCTTCGAACTCCACCCGCAGCGGATAATCCGCACCAACGGGAAAGAGCTCCACCACTGCACCTCGATATGTAATTTCTCCGGTTTCCCGAACCTCCCCGGCCGGGCGGTATCCCATTTC
>CAYMND010000205.1:0-5749 GCA_964391685.1 uncultured Clostridia bacterium
TCGAGATTCCGCTGCAGATCAAAGATCCAGGCGACTGGATCTTGTGGATTCGGATTGTGGACCTCATGAGCGGACAGTCGCTGCTGGAGAAAAGAAAGTTGTCCGTATTGGAAGAAAAACCACCCATAGCCGCGTTGATCCCTCGAACCAAAGATAATCTGGATGAACTGAAAACAGTGCTGCAGAAATCGGCCGCCTACAGCGAACTCCTCAAAAAAACAGCTCTGCGCTTCACCTGCATCGAAGAAATCGACGAGCGTTCGTTCAACCGTAAATCAACTCCACAAATTCCTAAATACGATAAAATAACCTGGACATATGACTATCAGATCGTTCTTGACCAGGGTACATTGACCGAAAACCGTTTGCTGATGAAGAAGAATCGGTATCAATACTCTCCTCCAAAGCCCGCACAGCTGGAAACATTTTTCGAAAGCCAATACTCATTTTTCATGCCCTCCACTTTTTTGGCATCCGACAACCAGCCGGATTACGAATACATGATCACCGGCAGGGACAAAATCAAGAAGAGAGATATGCTTAAAATCAGGGCCATCCCCAAGGATAACACCAAAAAATTGCCGGGAGGTGAGATCTGGGTCGCTGTCGAGGACGGTTCTATCTGGAAAATCGTGCTCGACACAAAGACCGTTCCAGCCTTTCACAAAAGATACCAAACCGCGGCAACCCGCGGTATCAAGATGATAATGAGCGATGTTCATGAGTACTTCGAGCGATATGATGGTATCCAGTTCCCCAGTAAAACGTTAATCACTGAAAACCATACCTACACCAAAATAATTGAAGAGAAAACAGTCGTTCGTGACGTAGCGGAAATCATCAGTATTCCTCGCCTGGGGCAACCGGTACAATTGGAAGTTCTGCGGGTGAATTACAGTTATGAAAAATACCGCTTCTTTGAAGTCAACTCTAAGGCCATCATCAAAGATCCGTAAGGATAGGGGCAGAGTGCGTGGCTGTCTCTAAGAGACAGAGGTAAAAACTCTTGATTACAACAGATCAGAGATCTTATAAACTTTTGTATATCTCTTTGCGGTGTCCAACCCTGAGAATCAAGACCCATATTTCATTATCGTTGAATACATAGAGAACTCGATAATCACCGGATCGAAAACTCCAGATTGAACCGTCTTGCCCTTTCAACGGTTTACCGGCTCCATGGGGATCGGGGAGCAGCTTTTTCCTGATATCTCCAATAATTCTGGCAGCCGCTTCTCTGCCAATACGTTTAAAATCTTTTTTTACGCTTTCCTTGAAACGGAGCTCGTATATCAAATGTCCCAACCCATTTCATTCAAAAATTCTTTTTCAGAAAGAACCCTGTCACCGGGGTCCTTCAGTCTGTCGATTGCGACCTGATAATCGGCCCATGTCCCCAAGTACATTTCAATGGCTTCCCGAATAATGCTCCCTCGTTTTCTGTTTCGCTCTTTGGCAACGGCGTCCAAATCTTCAAACAGGTTTTTGGGTAATCTTGCAGTAATCACTCTATCTTGTGTATCGGACATGTAGAGCTCCTTCAACTAGTATACAACGTATACAATGTATTTTCAATAAAAATATGAGAAAGTACAAAAGAAACAGATGGTTACTCCGTCTCGAAGGAGTCGGCGATGGAGTCGAGAATGGGTTCGTTTCTGCCTTTCCACGCATAAGGCGTACCGCTCTGGAGGACAAAAACCCGTTCGCCGTCCGGTATGAGGTAGCTCTTCAGGAAATACCCGTTTCGCCTTCTGCCGTCGAAGGAAATCTCACAGCCGGAAATATCGCCGATACTGCGATACAATTTGTCGGTGAGAGAAGTTTTCGGCATTTCCTTGAGAAACTGCTCAATGTACCAGTCGACGAAGCGGGAAAAGTCCTCGAACCCGGATCGGTAGATGCGGATCTGCAGCCCGGTTTTGCCATCCTCACTGGTCAGATCCGCCTTGATCAGGTTTGCGGATGCCGGATGCCCCTGGACTGTCCAGCCCTGAGGATAAAGGATGGAAAAACCGTTGCGGCGGTCCCGGTAGACACCGTCACCGGCGGAGTGGATGAAAACAGAGCAAAGCAGGCAGATCCCCATTGCCCGGATGAACCGTCTTTTTATTTTCCAGATACTTTTCATAATCATGTGAATACAAAATGAACTTGCCATAAAATTGTATTTTTGGCAACCCGGCAACCGGACAAGAAAACTATCTTCGAGTTTTCGGTTGTGGTATAGTGCCTTCTTCTCTACGGTTAAGAAATGATTTGTCCTCAGAGGTGCACATGATTCATTCGACTGTTTCTTTCCTGCTTGTCGCTGCGTGCCATTTGACAGCCCTCGGCTTTCTGGTTTCGCATCGATACAGGCCGGCCAGATTATTCATATTCGCCGGGGCTTTGTTCAATGGGCATTTTCTGATTCAGCATTCCCTCCTCTGCGGTGTCTTCATCGGCAATGCGCTGCTGGATCCGGTTTTTTTCCTGCCCTTTGCAGCCTCGTTGATCCTGGGGGTTTCACTGGAGATGCATGCAGCTGCGAAAGAAGCGATGGCCGGCGCTTTGCTGCTCCTTACCGCCATGGCTGTTTTCGCGATATTTTACCCGAAGGGGATCATCCCGCCGGCGGCCAACAAGAGCGGTCCTTTTCCGTTCCTTTTCTTTCTGACCGAAAACATCGCCTATGCATTCTTCGGACTGGTGGGTGCCATGTCTTTGTGCTCGAGAGATGAAGGACGCTCGAACAGACTTTTTCGAAGAATGATCATAATGGGCTTCATTTCCTTTTCAATAGCCCAGGTGGTGGGGGCCTGCTGGTCATTCATCGGATGGGGGCATCCCTTCATGTGGGGGGCTCGGCACCTGAGCTCCGCCGCGGTTTGGCTGTTCTTCGCCGCTCTGATCCACATGAGATTTCTGGGTAGATTCACCATTCCGGAACGGTGGATGAATGTTATCGGTGGTTTCTTGTCCATGTTTGTCGTCTATTCCCACCTGGTCATGGAGATGGGGATTCAACGGATCGGAGTGAAATGATGGAGTCCATGAAAAAAATATGGGAAAAACTGTCCTCCCTGTCACTATCCATCTGGCTGCTCATGTCGTCTTCGTTGATGATGCTGATCAGCACCCATCTGGCCGAGGGGAAGCCCCGCCTGTATATGCGTCTCAACACGACCCCCATCTGGCTGTGGTTGAAGGAGGTCTTTGTCAATGACCCGCTGGTCTTCGTTTCAACGGTTCTGTTGTTGATTTCTTTGGCTTTGCTGGGTTTGAATACCCTGGCCTGTACCACACGCCGGATTGCAGAACTCGCCGCGGGGAAAAAGACGGGAGGAAGCGGAACGAGACGCTTCGTCAACTGGGCTCCGACCTTGATGCACACCCTTTTCTTTCTGGTCCTGGCCGGGCATATGACCACCTTCACTTTCGGCCGCTGGAAAGTGCACACCATAAGACAGGGGGAGCTGCTGAGGTTTTCGGAACAGCACCAGCCTTTGCGGGTGAAGTCTTTTTCCCGTTTGGTCCGGAATGTCGAAGGAGCGTTGACCGGAAGCACGATCGGGCACCGGGTGGTTACCCAGATCGGGGGTCGGGAACTGACCATCGGGGAATTGAACCCGGCCAGGCTGCCCAACGGAGACTGGCTGCTGTTTCTGCCTTCCGGAACCAGGGAGGGTAAAAGAAGCGCCGGCAGCGAAAACCCTGTGGATTGCAGCCTGGAAGAACGTCAGATCGGCCATGTACCTTTCGATTCCCATGGAACGATACAGCTCAAGCAGGTCTCGGATCCGGGACTCTATTTTCTTTTTACCGGCTTGGGACTGATTATCCTTCTGATGGCGTTTCATTATATACTGAGTTGGAAATCCCGCAGGTAAACAGTCCCGGAAACTCTTTGTTTCGGCTACGGAAATCGCATTTTGACCACTTGATTTAGTCGCGGGACAGAACATTTCTGACCGGATTTCTGTATATAATGATTGTTGAAGTATTGTGCTTCGAAGAGGAGGACCATGCACCAAATAACTTTGATCTTGATCGCTTTTTTACTGATTGCAATGCCGGTGGCTGCGGACGATGCCCTGCAGAAAAAAGCCGCCGATATTCACGCCCGGGTATGGACTGTCGACACCCATGTGGATACGCCCATGAGTTTGAATCATGGATATGATCTGGGAATCAGGAATTCCATGGAAAAAAGAAGAAGTGGACAGGTGGATTTTCCGCGAATGAAAGAGGGGGGGCTCGACGCGATTTTCTTCGCGGTCTTCATCGGCCAGCGCCGCGGAAAGGCAGTCGATTACCCTGCGGCGAAAGATCAGGCGTTGCAGACATTCGATCTGATCGACAAGGAGTTGAATCGTTTGACGAAACTGGCGGTCAAGGCGACGGATTCCAAGGATGCCGAATCGATCGGTAAAAGCGGAAAACGAGCGGTTTTTATCGGTGTGGAGAACGGTTATCCCCTCGGAGAGGACCTGGGCATGGTTGAGGCATTCTATCGTCGGGGAGCCCGGTACATCACCCTGTGCCACACGTCCCACAATCAGATCTGTGATTCGTCCACCGATTCGGAGCCGCCCCGACACAACGGCCTGAGCCCTTTCGGGAAGCAGGTGGTCGCCGAGATGAACCGCCTGGGGATGATGATCGATGTCTCCCATGTATCCGATAAAACCGTGGAGGATGTCCTCGAACTTTCCAAAGCTCCGATAATCGCATCACATTCCTCGGCCCGAGCCGTTTGCGACAACCCGCGAAACCTGAGCGACGAGCTGATCCGAAAGATCGCGGCCAAGGGGGGAGTGGTGCAGATCTGCCTGCTCAGTGAATATGTACGGAATATTTCCCAGGATGAGCACCGGATACAGGCGGAACAGAAATTGAGAGAGAATTTCAGAAGATACGATGAAATGCCCCAGGCTGAAAGGGAAAAAGTCCGTCAGCAATGGGAAGAGCTCGAGCGGTTGTACCCCAGAAAACTGGCCACCATATCCGACCTGGTCGATCATGTCGATCATGTGGTCAGGCTGGTCGGCGTCGATTACGTCGGTTTCGGCAGTGATTTCGACGGCGGCGGCGGACTGGCCGATTGCCGGGATGTCTCCGATTTCCCGAGGATCACCCTGGAGCTGGTGAAACGGGGCTACAGTGAATCGGATATCGCCAAGATCTGGGGAGGCAATCTGCTGCGGGTGTTTCAGGTGGTGGAAGCGGGGCGTCAGGTCCGCTGACCGGTTCCCAGCTCATCCCGGGTTACCGGTGTCCAGAGCAGGACGATCATCGATGGTATGGAGTAGAGGAAACTGATGCCGAAGAGCCAGGCGTAACCGAACGAAGCGGCGATAAAACCGCTGGACATGCCGGCGAAAAGGCCGCTGAGGTTCATCAGACCGGAGCCGATGGCGTAGTGTGCGGCCTTGAACTCCACCCGGCACAGATTCATCAGAAAAACCATGAGCACGGCATTGCCCAGTCCCGAAGCGAACTGGTCGAAGCTGTGCACCCCGATGACTTTGAACAGGCCGCCGAGCCCGATTTTCATCTGATCGTTCAGCACGTAGGACTGCAGGTCGAAAGCCAGGAACATGTAGATCAGATTGGTCAGATTCTGGGCCAGGATGAGCGGCCAGATGGTGCGCCTGATGCCGAATTTGGAGATCAGCCATCCGCCGAGCAGCGCTCCCAGAATCGCCGCCGGCAAACTGATGAACCCGCTGATCCAGCCGTATTCCTTCTTGAGCCCGATGTCGAC